>JANYAY010000144.1 GCA_025361065.1 Deltaproteobacteria bacterium | reverse complement strand
AGACTGTGTCGCAATAAGGGAAATTACCACAATGGTCGTCATGCCGGTGCAGACCGGCATCCAGAACTTATTAATTTTACTGGATTCCGGGTCGCGCTTCGCTTGCCCGGAATGACAAAAAAGTAATTACGACACAGTCTCATTCGCCGGGCGGGCATCCGGCGTATTATACATACGTTGAGGAACCGACATGCGCCGGGGCAGGCTGTGCCAACAAAGTTAGCTAAAGAATGCAACTTGGTATCAATATCATCCGGCTTCATAGCAAGCCAGTATCTCGCCGAAGTAAAGGGTATGGTAATCCTTTTGCGGATAAAGCGACGTATCATAATTTTTGTCGAGATGTGCCGGATTCATGGCGGACTTGTAAACTATCTTGCACTCAAAATGATACCCCGGGGTTTTAATGATCGGCGAAACAACCTTTTGGCCGCCGGTTGTTTCCAGGTTGCACATTTTGAACTTATCGAGGTCCCGGCCGGATTTTGAACCGCAAAAAGCAGTTTCTTTACCCATATCACCCGACGGAACAGTAACCGTAAAATCCACAGCCCTCTCCATAATACCGAAGGTGTGCTTCGTGGATCGGACTGCCACCATCATAATCGGCTTCTGCCAGATGACCCCGAAAGTGGCCCAACCGATTGTCATGGTGTTGAGCGCGTTTCCGGCTTTGACGGTTAAAAAGGCTCCCTTTTTGATTTTCCTGATCGCATCCTCGGCAATATTCATGTAATTTAAGTCTTTCACGGCAATCTCCTTATTTTCATCAGTATTAATCCTTCTTTTAAAAACAACTATATCAAGAACAGGCTCGAATAACCTGAATTTCTAAGCAGCCGATCTTTTATGCCGTCCGTTGATTTTACATTGAGGGCACAATTCCGACGATCCCGGTTGATACTGGCGGCAAACCAGCGGTCTTGTCCCGTATATGGAGCAGCGCCATGCTTTTCCGGCGCTGTAAAGAAAAGGGCATTCCCGCTGGTAATCGCCTGTTTCCGCGGAAACCATTCTATCCCCCGCCCAGACGAGATGGCGGTGTTCGATGATGTTCAAAATGTCCTGCCTGTTTTCGGCGCGCCAGCGTTCAAAATCCCCCGGTTCGGCATAGGCTGTCAAATCGACGAAACAACACTTGCCGCATTGCAGACAGGAAAGCGGCTCGTCCATAATTTGTATCTCTTACCTCTATCCTTTACAAAAATTAATTACATCTGTTTTTTTCAGCGCCAGTCACGATAAGCATTACAGCAGAGATTGGAATTGAAATACCTGGTATCAGCGGTCACTTCCGGCCCCAACCAGCCGGGGCGTTCAAAGTATTGGTCTTCTTTTTCCAGTTCCACTTCCGCCACCACAAGCCCTTCGTTTGCCCCGTGAAACTCATCGATCTCCCAGGTCATGCCAGCATAGGCAATTGTATGTCTGGTTTTCTCGATCAGCGGGCCGTCGCAAATCTGCAATAATTGCCCGGCATCAGCCAGGGGAATCTCGTACTCGAACTCTGCACGCGTGGCTCCGGTATTGATGCCTTTGACAGTGAGGAAAGCCTTTGCACCGGCGATGCGAACGCGAACAGTCCGCTCCTTGTCCCGGTTGAGGTAGCCTTGTTGGAAGCGCACACCTTGATCTGTTCTCCAGTCATCGCCGCACACCAAAAACTTGCGTTCGATCTCCGTGGCCATCGGTCATACTCCTTCACGGATTTTATATGCGTTTAAATTGAACCATCCCCGTTTGTTAGATTATTCTAATCAACACTGATCTTATTTAAATCCGACAATGAGATCACCGTGACATTACGATCCAGTGGGTACGATTCCTTACCGGGGTATATGATCCATAAATGACTCAGTGACAACTCGGCTATGGCGGAACGCATAGACTGTGTAATGTTCGGCGCCTGGGCGTATTTAACCTCAATCCCATAGAGCCGTCCTTTTTTTTGAAAGACCAGATCAATCTCAGCGGCGGAATGAACTCCCCAGAAGAAAACCTCATCTTCTTTGAGCTGCGCTGATTTTACCGACTCTTCCAGTGCAAAACCTTCCCAGGAAGCACCGAGTTTAGGATGTGACAAGACATCTTTTTTGTTTTCTAATGCGAATAAGGCATGCAGTATTCCGGAGTCGCGAAAATAAATTTTTGGTCTTTTGACAATTCTCTTTTTTGTGTTGGAATACCAAGGCCGTAATTGACGAACCATAAACGTTCCGGAGAGTAAATCCAGATATCTTTGCGCGGTATGATCGGACACCCCAAGACTCCTGCCGATTTCCGAAGCGTTGAATACCTGACCGTGATAATGCGCAAGCATTTTCCAGAATCGACCTAATGATTTGGCTGGAATATTAATGCCCAACTGCGGAATATCCCGTTCTAAGAAAGTTGCAATGAAATCCTGCCGCCATTGATAGGATGCTGCTTCCTTTGCCGCTAGAAAGGACCTGGGAAAAGCCCCCCTGATCCACAACTTTTCCGTTTTTGACACACCCACCAATCGAGAAGAGAAACCTCCTATTTCCAGATAGCTGATGCGACCGGCCAGCGTTTCCGAGGATTGCCTGATTAAATCCCTCGATGCGGATCCAAGAATCAGATACCTCGCCTTTTTGTTGCGGTCGGCAAGCACACGAAGTACGGGAAATAAATCAGGTGTTCTTTGAATTTCATCGATCACTATCAAGCCGCTTACATTTTCCAGCGCCAGCAGTGGTTCGTCGAGCCGCTGAATATCCCGGGGGTTTTCCAAGTCAAAAAAAGTCGCCTCAACCGGCCATTGCGCAGAAAACTGATGGGATAGAGTCGTCTTACCGCACTGTCTGGGCCCGAGAATGGCAACAACAGGATTGTTCTTAACAAGCCTGTTTAATGTTTCAATCTCGGCAATTCTTTGAATTTGCATGCTTTGACAGTATCATGAAAATTCGACATGTCAAGACGATTTTTCATGAACGCATGGAATGACAACAGACGATACACCTGTTAAGCAGGACATACTGGTAATCGTAAACTACCAACTTTGCCATCTGCTTCCCAACCAGTAACCGGCAACTGAAAACTAACATCCCAACGGCCTGGCCCCAATCATGCCCCCGTTCGATCTCCATGGCCATCGGTCATACTCCTTCGCCGATTTTATATATGCGTTTAAAATGATAAGGGCATAACCGCATTTATAACATCAGCTACATCGGCGACGAGGTCTCATCATAGGTCGGGTCGGCAAATTCCAGGAAGTTTGACTTTGTTTCTTCCCACGCCCTGTTTTTCGCTTCGTTGAAGCTCAACATCATTTCCACGTCATGCGCTTCCAGAAACTGCTGAAGATCACCCGCCTCCTCCAATTCCGCATAAGTCCGGGGCGCCTTGTCCCGCAAGGCCTCACGTATCATTTCGATACGGTTTTGTTTCTGGCTGTCATCTGTCAGATCTGTCATGTTTTCCATCCTGAAATTTATTTGGGAAAGTATATCCTTTTTTAACAATATGTCAAACAACTCACAATCAGGAAATTCTTGACATACAAGTGCGATTTGCAGGAATATGGCGCGGGAGGTGGATATTTTGGTTTCGAAGAAAACGACAGAACGCTTAATTTGGCTGATTCTGCTATGCCATATAGCCTTTGGGATTGCCGCCCATTCCTTGCAGGCGGAAGAACCGGCAAATACATTGAAAAACGAAAAGAGAGAAAAGGTATCGGCAAATCCCCGGGAATCTGAAGGCGTGGAAGGGTTAGCCATCTATTACGCTAAGAGATACCAGGGGCGAAGAACCAGTTCCGGTGAGATCTTCGATCATAAAAAATTGACGGCGGCACATCCGAACCTTCCGTATGGAACACGGGTGAAGGTGCTAAACATTGCCAACGAACGGTCGGTTGTGGTGACCATTAATGATCATTGCCGCAAGCGCAGCTTTGAACTGATTGACCTGACGAGAGCGGCGGCGCGAAAGCTCGGCTTTTTAGGCCAGGGATCGGCAAAAGTAATGATTATTCCCCTGCCGGAGGAATGACGCGCCTAATGATGCGCAGAGGGTGCAGGGCCATCAGAGATCGTCATACCATTGCGCTTTAAATTCAAATAGAACCATACTCAATTTTTTTATGCTGCTGCTTTGGTTAAAGAGACAGGGAGCGTACCCATCGAATGCTTTTTCCCGCAATTTTTTCATAGACCTCCGGGCTGGTAAGGCCGGATGATTTGGGCACGTTGAATGAATGATCGCCACCCTCGATAATCTCCAGTTCCGCCAGTGATCCCAATCGTTTGAGGACAATTTGCAAAAGATCAAGAGCGCAGAGAGGATCCCGGGTGCCGGCAATAAAGAGCATGGGGGTCTTGATCAGAGGCAGATGCGCATCTCTCAGTTTCTCCTTGTCTCCTGCAGGATGAAGCGGATAGCCAAGAAAAATCATTCCGTCAGAGGTCAAACTCCCTTTGGCCAGCATCTGGGAAGCCACCCTTCCGCCCATGGATTTTCCTGCCGTGAAGATTTTTCGCAGCGTATAACCTGACGTATCCTTCATAAAGTTAAGCACCTGCCGCCACGTATCTTCCAAAACATCCTGCCTGTCCGGCGCCTTCCGTCCTTGCTCTTTATAAGGAAAATTAAACCTTACGGCCAAATAACCCGCCCCAGCCAGATGATCGCAGAAAGAAACCAGCAAAGGATTGTTCATATCATTGCCTGCGCCATGCGCAACAATGACCGCAGTCTCTGATTCAAATCGCTGAGGAACTGACAGGATTGCGGATACGGATTCCTTTTCCGAAATGGTAATGGTGATACGTTTTGATTTCATTTACCGGGATACGCACCTCCTACAACCCTCTCATGAACTCAGGCCGCAGCATGTGGGGATCTTGCCGGGACAACAGGGCATTTAGCTGCTGGAGAATTTTATCTTTGTCCTTGGGCATCGTACCCCGGATCGCAAAATAATTTGACGCATGCATCGAGCTGAAAAAACAGTTGGTGAAAGTTGAATTCTCGACAAGCCCTTTCAGCTCGCGCAAAGAATCAAACGGCGTGATCAGCTCAAATTCGCCTAGCTCCCATTCCTTATGAAGCGCCGTTCCGGGAATCAGCGTCAGGGTCAGCGCTCCGGCAAAGTCCGGGTCCATTTCCGTCAGAATTCTGGCCGTCTCCGCTACATGCCTTGCACTGCCTTTAACGCCGCCAAGCCCGAGGATAACCGTCATAGAGAGCAGGATGCCGGCTTCCTTCACTTTTTGGGCAGCTTCCACCATCTGATCGTGGGTAGCGTTTTTCTGAATCCTCCGCAGCACTTCGTCATCGCCGCTTTCCACGCCCATATACAGAATGCCGAGCTTTTGCTCTTTGAGCGCCTTTAATTCCGCAACAGAGCGCCTGAGAACGTCCTGCGGCGTGGCGTAGCTGGCAATGCGCCGGATGTTGGGAAACTTCCGGTTAAGATACTGCAGAGCCTCCAGCAGTTTGGGATACGGATAGACCAGGGCATCGCCATCCTGGAGAAAGACTTTCCTGCCGTCCCAATCCTGCAATATGTAGTAAACAATCCGGGGCTGCCCCGGCATCACCATGCGGGAATTCACGTACAGGGACATGGCGTCGATTTCCTGTTTGACGTCCTCAAGATCGCGGATACCGAGATTCGAAAATGAAAAGTTGCAAAATGTACAAGAATTATTCGAACATCCCGATGTTAAAGGCAGATAATAACTGTCATGCTCGCTGGGGGGCCTGATAATTTCCGGTCTGACAAATGCCATGGCTTCACCTTACCAATGATTAATTTTTATTAGAGTATAGGTTCAAAGCACATATTGTCAAGACCATACATTATCCCCGTCCGGCGCGGTCCCCGACCGCAGCCAGGCAAATCACGCCAACTATTCACCATTCCCCATCTTCGTCTTCGTCTTTTCCTTCCTATACGCCAGCGGAAGCACGAAACGACACAGCAGCTTCTTCCATCCGGAAATTTTGTATGCTTCGGCCGCTTTTTCGCGGCCGCTACAGGAAAGTTCCTCCCCAAGTAAGCTTCCAAGACAGGCGACAAACCCTTCAACACTGCCCGTTACGCCATGCATTGCTACTGAGCACGCGCCACAATAGATTCCGCAATAGATGTCCGGATTGATTTAGTTCATGTTTTTATCCTACTGGGTTGCATGCAGGGCCATGATAATTAAGTGTTCCCCTGAATATCTCCACGTGGCTTTCCGTTAGGCATGGCCGGAAATAGAGGAATAGCCCTGGATTGCTGATGGATGTCAATTAATTAGAACCAGCAATGAATATTCTATTAATTTATATAATACTAAAGCCAATATTAGTTAAATAATCAAATATTGGGTCATAATAACCTGGGCTTCTAGTGGGATCTTCTTCGTCACCATTTGGTACCACGATAATCATGCCTTGCCGTGCCCTTGTCAGAAGTACTCTATATGCATTTTTAAGATAGTTTTGTCGGTCCTTTTTCCGAATATGCATCCATTTGCTCCCACGAAAAGACCAGTACTCCCATTGATTGTTTACATATCTCAAATCGGCATCCCAAGTGCAACAAACCCAATCGAGTTCCAGCCCCTGAATTTGGAACTCTGTGGCTACATCTTCGAGATAATATGACGACCTAACATCATCCTTTGAATCCAAAAACCAATGGATTGGGTCAACAGGAGTTCTCACATCAATAGCATGTGGCTTCAAACGTTCTGCTTGTGACGAAACAACAATCCCATAACGTTCAGCTCCGCGGGCCTGTCTCTTTAGCCATCTTCTTGCATTTGAAAGATCACGCGTAATAACAATTGGGAACTTCCCCTTTATTATCTCTAGTGTACTGCGAGCTCCTTCTATGTCGAGATCAAGAAGTTGCTTAACTAATAAGGAAACATTTTCTGCACGAAATGACCGCATTGAAACCGCAAGGTGTAATTTGTCATTATAAGTAACATTTGTGCTTGACAATAGCTTGTTTATTGACTCACCAGCAGAATATTCACTATCTGTAAGACGTGGTGAAATATAAACATGCCATTTAGGAAAAGTGCGGACAAGCGAATCAATCCATTCGGAAATGCCCGCTTCACCCGTATTAATCTCCTGTCCACCGCCTACGAGACAGACAATAACGGCCCAATCAGTATGCCTATCAAGGCAAGAAATTAAAAACTCCGGTTCAGATTGATAAAAATTAGCATTATTCTTTTTTCGGCGCATAAAACTCGATGTCTGCAAACTATCCCATGCACGCTGGGCTTCATCGAATAGCGCGACGTGTTCGATGGGTGGTTTTGTTTGGTCAAGAAGACATTCATCTCGAAAATGATGAACATTTTGAATGAACATCTTTACATTTGCCATAACCGCACCTTTTTTGGTCTTCTTGCCGCGTTCTTTGTCATAACGTAATTTGTCTCTAGTTAACGCTTCCCGTAGTACTGCAACAAGTGGACCATTGCCAGACAGAAATACGCTATAAAGGTCGCTCGTTTTATCAATATGTGTGGTAGCGATATTAAGTCCAATTAATGTTTTCCCTGCACCAGGTACACCCGTCACAAAACAAATAGATTTTTGAGATTTTTCTTTTGACTGACGGATAGCATTGGAAATTGCGGTGGTCGTTTTGTTTAGGTTGATTGCACTTGCATCATTGCGAGATATTTCTTCAACCGAGTGACCATTATAGAGAGCCATTGCAGCTTCAACGATTGTGGGTGTGGGGCTATATCGGCCGCTCTCCCACTTCAGGTGATCGATGTTTTTACCATCACAAAAATTTAACACACTTTCAATTACGTCACTAAGCATCAATGAATTACATTTGATCGGAAAAAGGAGCTTGTCATTTTGTGGCGTTAAAGCAATTTCATAATCATTAGAAGGTGCCTTTGTTGCAATCAAGATTGGGACAATGAATTCTTCATGACTGGCTTCGTGAAAGTTTTTCAAATCAAGCGTATAGTCCCATACCTGATCTAATGCGTATGGTGTAAAGACTTTTTCCCCTACCTTGAACTCAAGCACGAATATCACGGACCCTATTAAAATCACCACATCTATTCTCTGTCCCATTCGGGGGATGGAAAATTCAAAATAAATTTTTCCTTGGAGTTTACATAGAGTATTGCGAAGAATACTTATTTCTTCCAACCATGCATCACGTTGGTTATGTTCAAGTGTGAATGTATTGTGTTTTGTCAATTCACCTAATATTGATTCTGAAGACGTATCAAGAAAATCTCTGATGGTAGCTGAATAGTAAGCTCGATTCATTTGTAGATTCCAGTTTGGACTTTAAGTCTTGCGTCATGATACAACTTCTCCGAAACATTGCAATAGAAAATCAGGAAAATAGTTGATTGGTTATAGTGGATAAGACCAAAGTGCAGTGGGATTATCAAAACTAAATACGCACGGCCCAGGCATAAGACAAGGACAAATACCGAAGCAGAAATACATCCCCTTCCATCGTCTTGATTTTGAAATAATCTGTTTTGGGCTGAGATGGATCAAGACCGCCTTCGAACCAGCGATCAAGAATCTCCGCGATTTCGTGGTGGCGTCCCTGATGGGTGAAGGCGGTCGGCCGCTCATTGGCCTTGAAGCCGCTGTAGCATTTGACCTGCACCTTTTCATGTTTTACATCCATGGAAAAATCTTTCCTCAATCAATAGCTGGGTTTCAACATGTTCGCTAAGCTAAAGAAGCTGTCATCGCCGACAATGGCGTAGTTGGAGATTTTACTTCTTGAAAGTTGCTCTTATGACTTGCCGCCCTTATTTTTTGGTTTTGCGATATCCTTTGGCTTCGCCGCGTCAGCCAGTTCCGCTTCGATTTCCTGAATGGTCGGTAAGCTGCTTTTGTATTCCTTGGGCAGGGAGCGAGTCAGTTCATAGGTCGAAATGCCGATAGGTTTGTCAATTCCTGCAAAGCTGTATTCAGCCAATAACTTGTCGTGCGTCTGGCAAAGAATCAAGCCGATAGTGGGCTGGTCGTCGGAATGCTTAAGCCGGTCATTGACGACATTGCAGTAAAAGTTGAGCTTGCCCGCATATTCCGGTTTAAATTTTCCCTTTTTTAATTCAATGACGACAAAGGCCCTCAGCCTCAAATGATAAAATAGCAAGTCTATATAAAAATCTTCGTTCCCCACCTCCAGCCGGTATTGCCGGCCGACAAAAGCAAACCCCTGACCAAGTTCGAGCAGGAATTTTTCCAGGTGCCGGATGAGTTCTGTTTCCAGTTCGCGTTCCTGAAACCGTTCGGTCAGAGTAAGAAAATCAAAAATATAGGGATCTTTAAGCGCTTGCTGGGCAAGATCGGATTGAGGCTCCGGCAGCGCAGCATTGAAATTGGAAACGGCTTTGCCATGACGGGCATGCGCACAGGCATCAATTTGGATGGCAAGGACATTGCGGCTCCAGCCATTGGCAATGGTCTGCGCCATATACCAATAGCGAAGGGAGATATCCGGTATTTTATCCAGCAGGATTACATGATGCGCCCAGGGCACTGACCAAATCAAAGGACCGGATAATTTTGCCACAGGTTGTGGCACTTCTTCAGACCTAACTGTTTTTGCCACAGGTTGTGGCAAAATTGCGGATGGTTCGGGATAGGCCCTATAAAAAGCAATCATCCGCCCGATATTCCGTTCGGAAAAACCTTTCAGTTCCGGTAGCTCGTTTTTCAATTCCCGGGCCAAGCGGGGAATGACAGCGGCACCCCATCCCTCGTGCTTTTGTCGCTGGTCAATAATTTTGCCGATATCCCAATATAGTCTTACCAGCTCCGAGTTGACTTGCAAAATGGCCCTGGTTTGAGCCACCTGGATGCGTTGCTTTACATCAGCAAGCAGCAAGGCGAAATCAGACCGGGTAACTACCTGCCCTTTTACTTTAGCTACCATAGCCCAGTTCCTTCAGATTGGCGTAGGTTTGCGCGCACACACCAAGCATTTGCTATTTCATCGCTCCATTTAGTGAATCTATTCAAAAGATAGCTACGAGAATTTTCATAAACCATAGCGAATAATACGACTTCTTGAAAACATTGCAAGTAATAATCCCGCAAAACCCAGGCCTAAAGGCAAGTTACGATAACAAGCCTTCATCCCGTTAGATATTCATCCCGCAAGCTTGCCATATGGGCTAGGAAGCGTTTTCGCCGATTCTTCAAATACGGGTTATCCATACTTTTTTATATATTTATCACACCAAAAGAGAATCTCTAACGGGGTAAAAAGGCTGTTTACCGTTCGATCTTTTGCATGGCCTGTTCGAGCGCCTGCACGCTTTCCGGGCGCACCAGGCGCGCGGCTTCCCTTCCTTCCTTCAGGAACACCAGCGTCGGCCACAGCTTGACTCGAAAGGAACGCCCCAGCGGTCGGCCCCGGCCGTCTTCGATCTTAATGTGTGTAATGCGCGGATGTGCGGCGAATGCCTTCGCGATGAGTGGCTGGGCGTCCTGGCAATAGCCGCACCAGTCGGTGCCGAATTCCAGCACAGTCGGCTCGCCAAGCGCGTCGATTTCTTCGCGGGTCGGCTCTTTTTTCACAAATTCCTTGCTCCAAGCCATGTGCTCTCCTGATTGCGGTGGCGCTGCCAATCGCCGATTAAATGAGGGTGGGAGAGTCTGACAACCTCTGCCAGTTTCTCCATGAGCGTCAGTGCATCTTTATCAAATTTGGAAAAGGCAAACCATTTCTTGCCCAGGTCTTTTAGCGAAGCGCCAAAATGATAAACTGTTTTGCCGTCGATGATTAAGAATCTGTCGTGTGAATTATGAAATTCCTTTAACGTGATTGCCGGGTATTGCTCGTTATACTTTTTGATATCCAGGGCAAGCTGTTTGGAAATGGTTTTGGTAAGAATGGTAATCTGCACTTTCTTGCCAGCTTTGGAAAGCAATGTCAAGACGGCATCATCAACATAGTTGTCGATCACCACAATGGATTTGCGGGCAGTGCGGATGAGGTCGGATACAAACTGGTAAGCATCAAATATCTGCCCATCAAAGAAGATGCCCTGCTTGGGTTTTATGCTGCGCTCTTCAATGGCATTGAAGATCTGTTCAAATTTATGGTCGGTATCCGCCTTGTGCTCGATTTGCTTTCTCTCCACTGCGCCCAGGCGTTGAAAAACTTCCGCGTTATAAGCCAAAAATCTGCGCATGGCGACAAAGGCACGCATGATTTGGATATTGATAGCTATTGATTTTTCACTTTGCAAAACACTTGAAAGACTTGCTACCCCTTGTTCGGTAAAAGCAAAAGGTCGCGCACCACCCAAATGTTTTTTCGAAGGTATCACATTTTGTGATACCAGCAATTCAATTTCCCTATCGTTCAACGTAAATATAAAATCATCGGGAAACCTCGCGGGGTTTCGCTTAACAGCCTGTTTCAATGCGCGATTCTCTATCCCGTAAAAATGTGCCAAATCACGATCTAACATCACCTGAACACCGCGGATGGTATGTATGTGGTGCTGAATGTCATCCTTTTTCATGATTTCATATTCAGCCATTGATTTTCACCTTTTATATATTTTCAATAATCAAATGGTGCAACCACCCGGCGTATCGCATACTGCGATATCTTCACTTTTACATCCTATAAACTGTTCAATAATAGTATTTCCGATATAATCGTAGTCGTCTTCCCGGCGAAGGCCGGAAACCAGTTAATATTATTTCTGGATTCCGGATCGCGCTGCGCTTGTCCGGAATGACAAATGTGAATACTCTCTTCAGTGTCATTTTCACACTATCAGTCCGTCATCCGCAAAACTAAAGAAGTTGCCGTCACCGATAATGATATGATCCAACACCTTGATGCCGAGGAGTTTTCCGGCGGCGGAAAGTTCCCCGGTAAACTTTTTATCTTCCGGGCTGGGTGCGATATTGGCGCTGGGGTGATTGTGAACGCAGATGATCGCCGCGGCAAATTTTTGCAGCGCTGCGTGGATAATTTCCCGGACAATCGGCATGGCCTGATTGACGGTTCCTGTGGCGGCATCCGCAATATCGATGATACGATTGTTGCTGTTGAGATAGACGACTTTAAATACTTCCGTCTTGAGGTCGCGCATTTGCGGCATGATGATGTTGACGACATCCTGCGCGGCAGCTATCTTTTGCCGGGCGGGCCGAACTTCGTTTTCCCGGAAACGTCTGCCGATTTCCAGCGCAGCTTGAATTTGGGCTATTTTGGCCGGGCCCAGGCCTTTGAATTCTTTCCACTCCCGCATATCGGTGTGACTCATATTGCGGAAGGTGCCGAACTTATCAATAATCTGCCGCGCCAGATCGATAGCGCTGTTGCCCTTAACACCGGTGCGCAGGAGGATTGCCAGAAGCTCCGAATTACTTAGTGCTCCCGCGCCGCGCAAGAGCAGCTTTTCTCTGGGCCGGTCATCCTGCGGCCAGCTCTTTATCCCGGAAGAGATTTTTCTCTCTGGCTTATCATCTGGTTTCATCTTGGGCGGTTGCCTCATACGTGCGGATAGAATATGATCCAGTCCAAAGTGTCCGGACGGCCTTCAGCCTTTCAGCCTGGCTGTTGTCCCTTATTACATAGAGTTGCGGTGCTGAATAGCTTCGATATAGCCAACCGCTCCTTCAGAAATCTGGGCGGCATTTGCTTCATCCGTATCCAGATGCATATCCATCCGGAAATCGGGATGCACGCGAATTGAAACATCACCGAAAATCAGTTCCCGGACCCCTTTGACTTTGACCATGACCGCATCTTTATCCCGCAATCCGAGGCTCAGAGCTTCTTCCGGAGACATGTGGATATGGCGCTTGGCGCAGATTACACCTTTGCTCAACTTAACAGTACCGGCTTCCCCTTCAATTGTGATTCCCGGAGTTCCTTCAATATCCCCGGAATCTCTGATGGGGGCATCGATACCCAGCTTGAACTGCTCTGTCCGGGATATCTCCACCTGGGATTCTTTCCGGGCGGGACCAAGTATCCGGACACGTTCGATTCTACCTTTCGGGCCGATAAGATTAACCGTTTCGACGGCGGCGAACTGGCCGGGCTGACTAAGCGGTGTGCGTGGCGTCATCGTCCGTCCGGCACCGAAGAGAATTGTAAAATGTTCCTGGCTGAGGTGAACGTGATGAGCCGATATGGACAAAGGAATAGGCCGGGAATAAAGTTTCTTGATGTCATCTTCAGTTCTTACCCGGCCCAAAGCATGAATAGTTTCCCGGGCAATCATTTTTTCTTCATCCGCCGGAATGATCAGAATTCTGATTTTGGAGCCGGGCTCGGAAACATCGGTAATCCGGCCGCGCTCAGCGCGAGTCTTTCTGTTAATGTCATCATAAACAAGGATGCCGAAGGTTTCCAAACCCTGGCAGATGCGGGCGCGTATTTCGGCGGAGTTCTCGCCGATTCCGCCGGTAAAGATAAGGGCATCCAGGCCGCCCAATGCCGCTATATATGATCCGATATATTTTCTGGCCCTGTAGCAGAAAGTACTGATAGCCCTTTCACACCTGAGATCTCCCGCTTCCGCAGCCAGCAGAATCGTCCGCATATCATTGCTTTTGCCGGTAATTCCCAAAAGCCCGCTTTTCTTGTTGAGCATTTGATCGACTTCATCAGCGCTCATTTGGCGATGCCGCAGCAAATGAAGGATCACTCCCGGGTCAATATCTCCGGCGCGAGTGCCCATTACCAGGCCTTCCAGCGGGGTCATCCCCATACTCGTATCCACACTTTGGCCATGATCAATAGCGCAAACAGAGGCGCCACTGCCCAAATGGCAGGATATAATTCTCAATTCGCCCAAAGGACGTTTCAGGAAAGTCGCCGCACTGAGAGCAACAAACTTATGATTTGTTCCATGAAAACCATAACGCCGAATTTGTTCTTCTTCGCAGATATCGTAAGGCAGCGCGTAAGTGTAAGCATTTTCCGGCATGCCCAAATGGAAAGAGGTGTCGAAAACGGCAACCTGCGGGGCAGCGGGAAAGAGCTTCTGCATCAGCGTGATCCCTTGAAGATTATAAGGATTGTGCAGCGGCGCCAGGGGAAACAGCTCCTTAATTGCCGAGGTCACTTCATCGTTGATCCTAACTGAACTGGGAAACTTCGCGCCACCATGGACGACACGGTGCCCGACAGCTTTGATTTCGGCTAAATCTCTCATACCCGTATAAGCCATGTCGGTAATAGTGGAAACCATCAGCTCAAAAGCTTTTTCAATAGCCATAATGTCTTTGACCGGAAGCTCTTTTTTAGCGTCAGGCGTTTTGATAATATAGGAGGCATCGCCGGAACCGATCTTTTCTATAAGCCCTTCAACCAGCGGCAAGGTTTTGGTTGTATCGAACAAAGTGTATTTCAGCGAGGAACTGCCGCAATTCACCGTAAGTATCTTCATGGGCTCAGACACGGAAGTGAAGTTCAGGTCGTAAGGATCTTCGTTTTCCCTGTGCGCATTTTTCAGGCGTTCCCTCGCATCATCCTGCTCATTGCGCAGCAGTCTTTTGGTGACAAGGCGCGTGAATTTGCCAAGTGTTTTGGGATTTTCCGCGATGATCCGGGAAAATATTTCCCGCGGAATTCGAATAATTTTAGCTGCCCGCCCGGCGATTACATCCAGAACCGCCGGTTCTCCGGTTAGCAGGGACATTTCGCCAAAGATTTGCCCGCGCTCTAATGAGGCGACAGTGCGCCGGCTGCCGTCATCCTCTGTCAGCAGCACTTCCACTTCGCCGTCATAAACCGCCCACAGGAAACGGCCTGATTCTCCCCGTTTAATAATTATGCTTCCCTCGGGAAAATCCAGCAACTGGGCGTTTTCTGCAATGAGAGCAAGTTCTTCATTTTGTAAATCAGCCAGCATTTCAATGCTTTTAAGAAATAACGGAAGTTCCATTTTTCCTCCTGAGAAACAAAATAGGACAGGTTTTGAAATACAAGGTTACCTGCTTCCGGCAGAGATTTAATTATTTTAATCCCGCTCACACGGGACGAGCGTTAATTCTCGTGAGCTCGCTCGCGCTATAAAGACGTTCATTTCATGCCTCGCAAGCTTGCTCGCGAGGTGGTTGATTTGCGAGTGAATCACGGGCATTGGTTTATACCCCAGCTTTTGAGACTGTGTTGTAATCACCATTTCGTCATTCCGTACAAGCGAAGCGCGATACGGAATCCAGTATTTTTCAGTAGGTTCTGGATACCGGCTTTCGCCGGTATGACTGATTTTATCGCGCTTCTTGCTATTGTGACACAGTCTCGCATGCCTGGGCAGGCTGGACAAAATGACGAAAAGGTAATTATGACACATTCTCTTTTGACGGAAAATCCAATCAACAAAGAAATGTAATTCGCTTGGGAAATTCGAATATCATGAATAATACATCTTCCCAAAAACAATGCAACAGAAAAGAAGGAGGACCGGACATCGACGGTGTTATTTGCTATTCCAAAATATTTTATCAATAAATTTTTATTCTGTTGATTATTCTATTATTTTCATGTTAGAAAACAAAAAATTTTTTTGTTAAAGGGAGAATATCTAATGGCAACGGAAGCAACTTTAAGGCCTCGTTGGATCCCATTGCTCGGCGGTGTTTTGGGATCAACAACATGTGGTTCGCTCTTGTATGCTTGGAGCGTTTTCATTAAACCTCTAAGCGCTGAGTTTGGCTGGAGCCGGGCGGATATTTCCCTGGCTTATTCCATTTGTCTTCTGGTTTTTGGTCTTACCACTTTTCTGGCCGGTAAAATGAGTGATAAATATGGCCCGCGTATTGTTGTTGCAATCGGGTCCGTCATTCTGGGCATCGGCTTTGTATCAGCCGGGTTTATTCAATCCAAGGTACAATTATATCTGGCTTATGGATTAATTGCCGGTTTTGGCGGCGGCCTGGTTTATCTGCCGCCTATTGCCACTGCCCCCAAATGGTGGCCGGATAGAAAAGCGCTGGCTACCGGTTTTGCCGTCGTGGGCTTAGGACTGGGCTCCTTCATCATGGCGCCGCTGGCCACTTCGATAATTACCGATCCCAATTACGGCTGGCGTTACGTTTTTTATTTTGTGGGAACGGCCATGGGCATTATGGGATTGGCTTCAGCTTTTTGTCTTTCCAACCCGCCCCAGGGCTGGAAGCCTGTCGGTTGGAATCCGCCGGCACCACCCGCCGGTTCACCGGTTGCCGCAGCCACAAGAGATTATACTTTCAGCGAAACAATTCGCACATCACAGTTCTGGATGTTGTATATCGGCTATTTCTGCGGAGCTTTTGCCGGACTGATGGTTATCGGGCATATTGCCGGTCATGGAATCGATTCCGGATTGAAACCGATGCAGGCGGCTCTTGTAGTCAGCACCCTGGGGATTTTCAATGCTGCAACACGCATTCTTATCGGCTATGCGGCGGATAAATTCGGCGCCAAGGCCTCCCTCATCACCATTCTGGCGCTGCAAGTTTTCGCCATGGCCCTGCTCTACCCTGCCGGGAAAGATGTTGTCTTCCTGGGAGTGATTGCCGCAGTAATCGGCTGGAATTACGGTGGAATGTTTACACTCTTCCCTTCCACCTGCCTGCAATATTACGGTCCGACTTCCCAGGGTTCCAACTACGGTCTGCTTTTTACATCTTTCGGTCTGGCCGGATTTGTCGGCCCCTTTGTCGGCGGCATGCTCAAAGACATGACCAAATCATACTATGTGCCGTTTATTGTTGGAGCAATTGTTGTTGCAATTTCGGTAGTCATGATTTCTCTGGTTAAAGCACCATTGAAGAAAAATGCCTGAAGTTTTACTTTCAATTCAGGTGTAACTTAACAAATGGGAAGGCAGATTGTTGATTGCCTTCCCCTTTATAGAATTATTTGCAAACCGGCATCGGCTGCACCCACCTTTTATTTTCTCCATCATAAAACCATTTATCAGGAAAACCGCGCCGGCAAATGAATGAAGGGTTGTCCGACCAGAAGAGCAGTTCTTTGTAGGCTGCGTGCAGTTTACGAAAGCCAACGGCATGGCCTCCGCTGTCCGGGTGATGAACTTTGGCCTGGCTGCGGTAGGCATTTTTAATAATTTTGCGCAAATCGGCAGACCGCAGATCGGTTTTATCAATTTTCAGATAATTCAGTGATTCCGTTTTAACGGTAGGAGTCTTAATTACTGACGGCCGGACGGACAGGAGCGATACTGTATGCCTGGTTGCCAGCTCCAAAACTTGTCTCGACGCCAGATATTTCTTATTTGTTCTTTTTTCTTCTTCCCACCAGGCAGTCCCCAGCATGTTTGTCATTTGGCTGAAGTCTTCGGCAGGCTTCCGGCCGGAGGTCCGCGTTTGCGTGTAGCGGAAGATTTCTTTATGTCCGCGGGGGAGAACATCCATAATTATTGTTGTATCGGAAAAGTAAAATGTCGCATAACGAGTATTCAGAACCTGCAACAGACCGCTTCGAGTATTGAGCTTCTGCCGCAGGTTCTGGCGGCAGCGAATAGAACAGTATTTGCGGTTCTTCATATTTTCCATAGTTCCGCAGGAAAGGCAGCGATTTTGTTTTTTATCCGCCGTAATAATAATCTCATTAGTTGATGCCGCTTTTCTCATATATTTTTCTTAATCTTCTACTATTTTTTCCCGGCAGCCAGATAACCGCGCGCCAGATTGATATTGACATGGACAACGCCCTTATTCAGATCTTTCAGCGGGTAACTCTCGTTGACAACAGGCAGGTTATCGGCATCAGCCTGGGATTTAATAACCGATCCGGCAGGTACATAGCGGCCGTCGGCGATTTTAACACCCATAAGAACTGATGCCGGCTCTACAACACAATTTTTCCCGACAGACGACCGGAACACGAGTGATTGCATTCCGACAAACGTATTATCCAGCACAACTGCCGGTCCGTGAATCTGCACCTGATGCGCGAGAGACACGCGGCTACCGACGTAAACAGCATATTTCTTCCCGTTTACATCCATTAAATTCTTTTCTATAGGCTTACCATTCATTTCCGTTTCCAGCGCATGGATCACAACACCATCCTGTACATTGGAATCATCACCAATGAAGAGGGGCTGACCTTCATCCCCGCGCACGGAAGCTGAAGGCGACACCATTATATTTTTCCCCAGAATGACATTACCGATAACCGCTGCCAGGGGATGGACATAGCAGGTAGGGTCGATAACAGGCTCCGAAGCCTGAGCACTAAAATCAGTTACAACATTTTTCTCAATCATTTTATTTTGCCTCCGCAATTTTTTATTTTCTTAAAGCCACATTCCAGATTGGCTTGCTATCTATGGTTTATACCTTTGACGATCTCCCGCCGGCATTCGAGACTGTGTTGCAATCCTCGCTTGTCATTGCTAGTTCACGACAGTGAACTGCCTGACTGGCGCATGAGACTGTGTCGCAATTGACAGATGCTGATTGCAGTCTATTCGTAATGTCCACCGCTGGCGGGGGCAAGGGGGTGGATGTTTTTTAAGTGGCTGTAATATTAATAAGTTACACATTGGCACTCCTTAGTCCACCTCCGTCACTTCGTGACACCTCCGCCAGCGGAGGACACAAAATGGCAATTTATCCTATTACGACACAGTCTCGCATGCCGGGTGGCAATCTAGGAACAAGGAGAGCATGAGATTGCTTCGCTCATTACATTCGCTCGCAAAGACATTGCGACTCAGCCTCATTCGCCCCGGCAATGCTCCTTCGGTCGAAAAACATTATTTTTTTACTTTAGCTTTTCTCGCCTGCGCAGTTCCTGCCAAACTCTTTCCACTTCCTTCTCGGTATCTCCAATCGTTCCCCGGTTATCAATGACAATATCCGCCAAGCCGATTTTATCGTTAATGGGCATCTGACAGCTAAGCCTGGCCTGAGCTTCATCTTGTGTCAGGCAGTTACGTGCTATGAGCCGGCAAATTTGTTCTTCGGATGTAATCATCACCAGAATCGTCAGATCAAATAAAAACTGCATCTGCCCTTCAAACAAAAGAGGAACATCGGATAAGGCAATCGCATGGGGATCGTTTGCTTTTATCTTTTCCAGACGGACCTCCCATTCCTCGAAAACGCGCGGATGGACAATGCTATTGAGCACTTTGAGTTTTTCCGGTTGATTGAAAACTATCGCGGCCATTTTATTGCGGTTGATTTTTTTGTCCTGATCCAAAATGTCGCGCCCGAAATAATCGGCAATTTCCTGCCAGGCGGGCTTTCCCGGTTCCTGAACTTCGTGCGCGATCTTATCGAAGTCAATCAGATGAGCGCCTAAGCGGACAAACATCTCCGACACAGTAGATTTTCCGCAGGCAATACCGCCTGTTAATCCGATATTCAACATAATTTATTTCTTATTGAGGTCATAGATGAGGCGCAAACCTTCCAGCGTCAGCATCTCTTCTATTTTATCAATGCTTTTTGCTTCTTTAGCCACGATCCTCGCCAGTCCTCCCGTGGCGATTACCAGGGGGTTTGTTTTGACTTCCGCTTTCATCCGCCCGACAATGCCGTCCACCAATCCCGCATAACCATACATGATGCCCGCCTGAATGGCGCTCACGGTGTCTTTGGTAATAATGTTCTTCGGTTTGCTGAATTCCACGCGCGGCAATTTGGAAGCTCTGGCAAAAAGGGCTTCACTGGAAATTACGATTCCCGGAGCAATGCAGCCACCCATGTATTCACCGTTAGGCGAAACATAATCAAATGTGGTCGCCGTACCGAAATCAACAATGATCGATTCCTTGTGATACTTATCGTAAGCGGCGACAGCGTTAACAATTCGATCCGCACCGACTTCCTTGGGATTATCATAAAAAATCGGCATCCCCGTTTTAATTCCGGGACCCACAATTAAAGGTTTGATATTGAAATACTTTACACATAGGGGTTCCAGAATATTGAGCATCGGCGGCACAACACAGGATATTATAATTGCCGAAATCGTTTTTATCTCATTAATTTTCATGCGGCTGGTTTGATATAAATTTAAAATAAGCACACCATATTCATCAATGGTATGGTCAATCTCTGTACGAATCCTCCAGTCATGCACCAGCTTATCTTCATAATACAAACCCAAAACCGTATTGGTGTTACCGACATCAATTACTAACAGCATATTACCACTCCTTTATCATCTCCGGATTAATCAACCACCTCGCGAGCTCGCTTACGAGGTGTGAAATGAGCGTCATTATATCGCGAGCGAGCTCACGAGAATTAACGCTCGTCCCGCGCCAGCGGGATCAATTGTTCTCTTTCAATATTGTTGCGTCTCCTGCCGAAATATTCAGTTTCTCGTTCTTTGCAGTGAGAATTATTAAAGAACCGTCGTCATCAAGATCAACAGCTTCTCCAATTACCTTTTCATTGAGAAACATTATTTGAACATTCTGTCCGATCATCGGTGCCATCTTAAGCCACTTTTCTTTAATGGCAGCAAAGCCATTTTGCAATAGTTTTTTATACCATTTTGCAAAATTTTCATACAGATTGATTATCAGATCCTGACGGGAAATTTCCTTCCCTGTTTCTAAGCTCAAAGACGTAGCAATATCGCTTATGTCTGCCGGAAATTGATTTTTCCCGATGTTCACGTTAATACCTATGCCCACCACCACAAAATCGACCTCTTCTGCCGCTGTTTTCATTTGTGCCAGAATACCGCAGATTTTTTTGCCATTTACCAGAACATCATTGGGCCACTTGAGTTCAATCTTATCCGGGCAGTATTGCGTAAGCGTTTCGGCCACGGCCACACCGGCAACAAGGGAAATTTGCGGCGCTACGGCCGCTTTCAGATGAGGACGCAAGATGAGCGAGGTGTAGATATTGGAGCCGGCAGGTGAATGCCATATCCTCTGCATACGCCCTCTCCCTTTGATCTGGCTATCGGCAATAACAACCGTGCCTTCCGGCGCGCCTTCTTGTCCCAGCCGAAATGCTTCATCATTAGTCGAACCAATTTCCGGAAAATAATAAAGTTTATGGCCGATTAATTTCCCGGCCAGATTTTTCTCCAGAAGGGACCTCGGAAATCCTGGAAATTTATCATCCTGAGCTTTTGCCATTTTTTCTCTATTTTACCAGCTTGATTTTTCATCTCTCTTACCATAAAATAACAGTTGGCGGAAGCTCATTTCCTGCTGATTTACAGGCTTTTTTCTCTTTAGTTTCACTTTAAAATAAAGCAGTCTCAGTTATAAATCAGCAAAAAGGAGTTAGAAACTATGGATAAAATCAAAATTGAAAACGGTGCGGCTTTTTTATACCCGATGCCGATGGTGCTGGTAGGCTCCGTCTTTGAGGGTAAAGTAAATTTCATGGCTGTTGGCTGGGTTTGCCGGGTAAACTACAAACCCCCTCTCTTGGCAATAGCGATAGGTCCACACCATACAAATAAAGGAATTGACGAAAATCGCGAGTTCAGCATTAATATTCCGGATGTCACGCTCATCGAGAAAACTGATTACAGTGGACTGGTATCCGGCAGTAAAACCGATAAATCTGAACTTTTTAATGTTTTCTATGGCGAATCAAAAAAAGCTCCGCTCATTAAAGAATGCCCGGTTTGTATATCCTGTTCGGTATATGACGTGGTCAAATTGCCGGTAAATTCTCTTTACATAGGAGAGCCGAAAGAAGTTTTTACGGAAGAAAAATACATGACCGATCATAAACTGGACATAAAAAAAATTAAACCTTTCACATTAACAATGCCGGACAATCACTATTGGTCTATCGGCGAAAATCTTGGAAAGGCATGGGATATTGGAAAAAACTTAAAGGTAAAGTGATATTTTGCAATATTTTGCAGCCAAGGAGAAGGAGTATCACCAGTGAATGAACATACTGTCTATTTTAAGGGTCTCGTTACCATCCTGGCCTGCACAGGACTCTTTGTTCTCCTGGCAATTCCTCTCATCTTGCGTAAGGTTCCGAGAAATGGCCTCTATGGGTTCCGCACACCGAAAACGCTGCGAAACGACGAAATATGGTACGAAGCAAATTCATTCTTCGGCTGGGGAATGGTTTTCGCAAGTGTTGTTTCAGCCATCGCCATAAATGTTTTGTATTCCCTGCCGGAACTTACTCCGGAACAGTTTCTCAAATCCAGCCTGGTCGCATTAGTAGGCCCCCTGGTTATTACCATAATCCTGACCTTCATCCGGATTCGGAATCTCAACTGATAGAAAGGGAAACAAATGAATACCGGGAAATTAAGCGGTTTAGAACTCGATGTGATGTATGCCGGGAGGCAAGATTATGTTATCGGACGGCAGGGTGTCAATCCTGCAGAATGGTTGTAAACTCTCATGAAAATTATGAAAGCCGGTATATTTTATTTCATCGCCGTATTTGGAGCAGGTTTCATTCTCGGACCTGTCCGCTTGTTATGGGTCGTTCCTCATTTCGGCACGCGAATGGCTGAGCTTATGGAAATGCCGATCATGATTGCCGTCATATTCTTCGCAGCGCGCCGGATAGTCCGGCATCTCTCTTTACCGCTCACTCTTTCCAGCCGGCTGGGCATGGGCTTTATTGCGCTGGGACTTCTGCTTGCCGCTGAATTTTCTCTTGTACTTTGGCTTCGGGGCTTAACAATCAGCGATTATTTTTCCACCCGTGATCCTGTTTCCGGAGCGGTGTATTATTTAAGCCTGGGCCTGCTCGCCATTATGCCCTTGCTCGTTGCACGAAAATGATTCCACCGGCAGCATTCATTTTCCTGTCTTAATAACAGGAATGACTGGAATTATTGAATACAACCCTGTAATTGCAGGGAGCTCAAATCATGCCATTTTACAATATGGATTTTGCGTTGCCTTAATGCATATCGGTAGCGCTGCGATGGTTTTTTAGTCCTTCTTTCCCAGCGCCCGCTTCGCCTCCTCTTTCGACTGAAAGATATGAGGCGCCATATTCCGTCTCTTTAATTCATCGCCCAGTTTCATGCGTAAGAAGGCGCTTGTTGTGTATCGGGTAACGTCTGTATAAAATTCGGATACGACATATTTGACCATGTTAATATAGTCGTCTTCGAGCTCCTGGACAATCGAGAAATTGTCATAATTAACGATGGTTTTAACCTTTTTACCCAGCGGTTTGCAGATATCTTCCACTGCCGCCGCAATGCCATCGATATCTTCTTTCGTCCGGATGGAAAGACCTTCGAAATTAAGATACAGAATGTTCGCCGCAGAATCGTAGGCCATACGCTCCGCCAGCGGAATAGTCAGCAAGTCTTCCTTCAATCCCATAGGCGGCAGTTGGAAAATGCGCTCATCCATCAGGCGGAGTTTCCTGATAATCGGTTTAAAATCCATGTAGGGGAGAATATCCTTTTCCAGATCCACTCCGGGAGCTATCTCGATGAGTTCGACACCATCTTTAGCCAGAGTGAAAACGCAACGCTCGGTCACGTAAAATACCTGCCGATTATTGATCTGCGCGTTCCTGCCGCTGAAGGTCACCTGTTCCACATCTTTGACGAATTTTTTATATCCGCCTTCCTTATTGATCTGCAGCTTCCCGTCTTTAACCCCCACCTGAATATCGCCGGCCGTAAATGTTCCGGCAAAGACGATTTTTTTGGAATTCTGGGTAATATCAATGAATCCGCCGCAGCCGGCAAGTTTGGGGCCGAATTTACTGACATTGACATTGCCGTATTGATCCATCTGGGCCAGGCCCAGGCAGGCCAAGTCGAGGCCGCCGCCGTCATAGAAATCGAACTGTTGGTGCATATCGACAAGGCAATCCATGTTTGTCGAGGCGCCGAAGTTCAGGCCGCTGGCGGGAATGCCGCCAATGGAACCGGCTTCCGCAGTCAGTGTAAGGTAGTCGAAGATACCTTCCTCATTGGCTACATTGGCAACTCCTTCGGGCATACCGATTCCCAGATTGACGATCATATTAGGCTTAAGTTCAAAAGCAGCCCTGCGGGCGATTATTTTACGTTCATCCATTACCAGCGGTTCAACTGTCGCCGTAGGAATTTTAAACTCACAGCTGTAGGCTGCATTATAGGGTGTCACATATGTCTGCCAGTGGTTTTCCGGCTTCGCAACGACGACACAGTCAACCAGAATGCCGGGAATTTTGACCTGTCGGGCATTCAAGGCACCCCTTTCGGCAATCCTTTCGACCTGGACAATGACAAATCCGCCGGAATTTTTTGCCGCCATGGCCAGCGGCAGAACTTCCAGTGTTACGGCTTCCTTCTCCATAGTTATGTTGCCGTCCATATCGGCCGTGGTGCCACGCAAAAGAGCAATCTGGATGGGATATGTTTTGTACGCCAGATAATCCCGACCGTCGAACTGAACAATTTCGATCAAATCCTCGGTGGTCCGGGAATTAATTTTCCCGCCGCCGTTCCTTGGATCCACAAATGTGCCCAGACCTACATGCGAAATCGTTCGGGGATTATTGGCGGCGATGTCCCGGAAAAGGTGGGTTAAAACACCCTGGGGGAAATTATAGGCTTCAATTTTATTATTCAGAGCCAGTGCCTGCAGCTTCGGGGTCAATCCCCAGTGGCCGGCAATAACACGTCGCAGCAACCCTTCATGAGCCAGGCGGTTAACACCCTGATCCTTGCCATTCCCGATGCCGGAGGCATAAATCAAGGTCAGATTTTTCGGTTCCCCTGTTTCCAGAAAGCGCTTTTCCAGACCAATGATTAATTCTTCGGGAACGCAGCAGCCGATAAAACCGTCGAGGCCTACGGTATCTCCGTCCCGGATGACGCGCACGGCATCTTCCGCCGATACGATCTTTCCGCGCTTCATTTTTGTCTTAATATACGATATGGCTGGACTGACTTCAGAATTGTTTTGCATAGACAAGTCTCCTTTTCGTCCGGGAATATAAATATTTTATCAGTAAGACTTCAATTTCAAAAACGAATGGTCCGAGAATAGCGGCTTTAGAAGCAAAGGGAAAGTGAAATTACAAAGGTTATTGAGCGATATAGCTTTTATTACTTTATCTTTAATGAAATATCGGCAGCACGAACAGAGTGAGTGAGCTCTCCGACAGAAATTAAATCTACCCCGGTTGCGGCTATAGCGGCAACATTGAGCAGACTGACATTGCCGGAAGCTTCGATAAGCGCCCTTCCGCGTACCAGCTCTACCGCTTTTTTCATTTCCGCGGGAGGCATGTTATCGAGCATGATAATCTCCACGCCGCAAGTGAGAGCGGCCTGCACTTCCGGCAGATTTTTTGTTTCCACTTCGATTTTCAGAGTATGCGGCAGCCTGCGCCGCTGCGCTTCGACAGCCGCGGCGATACTGCCGGCGGCGGCAATATGATTATCCTTAATCAGAACACCGTCATATAGTCCCATACGGTGATTAAATCCCCCCCCGATGCGCACAGCCATTTTATCGAGCAGGCGCAGGCCGGGAATAGTTTTGCGGGTATCGAGAATTTTCGCCTTTGTGCCGCTTACGGCTTCAACATATTTTCGAGTCAGGGTAGCAATGCCGCACATCCGCTGGAAAATATTAAGAGCCACGCGCTCGGCCTGCAGAATATAAAATAAACTGCCGGAAATTTCCGCAATGACGTCTCCCTTTTTTACCGTTTCTCCATCGTGAACCGGCAAATTAAATCGGCTATGATCATCGAGGAAAACGAATACATCCTGGAATATATCAATTCCGGCCACAACGAAGTCATCTTTGGCAATGGCCTGGGCACTACCGGCGAGCTCGCGGTTGATAATGGCGGCAGTTGTTACATCGCCCGTGCCGATGTCTTCGGAAAGCGCTGCCTCAATAATCTTACGAATTTGTCTGGAGACCATTCAGTTCCTCACTAACTTTCAGCCTTAATAACAAAAATAATTTTCCAGAGCACGAGGGCGTTGTAGGGCGCGCTCCCTGAACGCGCCGTTGGTTGCGGATTGTTCAGGGAACAATCCCTACAAGGTACGCCGCGAGAGCTGCTGCGCATCCGGCATACGAGACTGTGTCGTAATCGCCATTTTGTCATTCCGTACAAGCGAAGCGCAATACGGAGAGCCTGCCCCGTAATTGATACGGGGGAATCCAGTAACGTTGAACTGGTTCCCGGCTTTCGAGACTGTGTCGCAATTACTTTTTGGTCATTCCGGGCAAGCGAAGCGCGACCCGGAATCCAGTATTATCAGTATGTTCTGGATGCCGATTTTCGTCGGCATGACGCTGTTGATAGAACTATTTCTATTACGACACAGTCTCTTTCGCCGGGACGACGTCTGGATACCGGCTTTCGTAACCTGAAGGTCACAAGACCGGTATGACTGCTTTTATAGCGCTTTTGCTATTTTGACACAGTCTCATACGCCGGATATACTCCGCATATGCAGAGTCCGGCGCATGCCGGGGACTTTTTACGAGTGTCGTTACGCCTGAATTTCTTTGAGCTTATTCAACGCCTTCTGCAAAGCAGCATGGCGATCCTGAGATTCTTTTAATTTATCTTCTTCCTTTTTGATGGCAGCTTCGGCCGCCTTTTCACGGAAATCACGATTAGCCAGCTTCCGGGAACACTGATCCAAATCTTTTTGCACCTTGTCAATTTCTTTTTGCAGACGCGCTTTTTCACCGGCGATATCCACAATCCCGGTGAGCGGAACAAAAATCAGTAATGGTCCGACTACACCTGTTGCCACTCCTTTGGGCTCGGCCAATTTTACTTCTACAACTACGCTCTCCAGATTAGCCAGATTGATGATATAATTATTTCCTGCTTCGACAATGCTTTTGGTTTGCAAGTCGGGAACGGAAATAAGTACATCCAACTTGCGGGAAGGCGGTATTTGCATTTCGCCGCGAATATTGCGGATACTGGTGATGATATTCATCACAACTTCCATTTCTTTTTCGGCGGCGGCATCTTCCCGGGCAATATCCGGAACCGGAAAAGAAGTGACCATAATCGATTTTTCATCGCTCTTATTTAACACCTGCCAGAGTTCTTCGGTAACAAAGGGCATAAAGGGGTGCAAAAGCAGCAGCATATTTTTAAATACGTCCTGCAGTGTCCGCTGCGTCGCGAATCTTTGTTCCGGGCTGAGTTTGCCATAGAACGCGGGCTTGCTCAATTCCAGATACCAGTCGCAGAATTCATGCCAGATAAAGCGATAAATGGTAGCAGCGGCATCATTGAAATGATATTCATCCAGACTGTGCGTAACTTCTTCGATAGCGCGGTTGAGCCTTGCTTTAATCCACTTGTCGGAAAGAGAGTCCACCGCCTGCGCGCTGCTTTTCTCATCGTAGTCTTCCAGATTAGCAAATGTCAGTTTAGAGGCATTCCAGATTTTGTTGACAAAAAATTTATAGCCTTCAATTCTCTCGGGAGACATGCGGACATCGCGCCCCTGAGCAGTGTAAGCCGCCAGCGTAAAACGAAAAGCATCGGTGCCGTATTTATCGATCATCACCAGCGGATCAATACTATTGCCCTTGGATTTGCTCATCTTCTCGCCCTTTTCGTCGCGGACCAGGGCATGCAGGTAAACATCCTTAAAGGGGACTTCTTTCATTACATATATTCCCATCATCATCATCCGGGCAACCCAGAAGAAAAGGATATCGAAGCCGGTAATGAGCAATGAAGTCGGGTAAAATGTTTTCAGTGCTTTGGTTTTATTAGGCCAGCCTAATGTGGAAAAGGGCCAGAGTGCGGAACTGAACCAGGTATCGAGCACATCTTCATCCTGCTTTAAAGACGTCCCGCCGCAATCCGGACATTTATCGGGATCAATCGTGGATACAATAACTTTACCGCAACCGCCGCAATACCAGACGGGAATGCGGTGCCCCCACCATAGCTGCCGGGAAATGCACCAGTCACGGATGTTGTTCATCCACTCAAAATATGTGGCCTCCCAGGTGCCGGGAACAATCCTTGTCTTTCCTTTAACGACCGCCGCAATTGCCTGTTTGGCGAGCGGCTTGATCTTCACAAACCACTGTTTGGAAACCATCGGCTCAATGTCTGTTTTGCAGCGGTAGCACTGGCCGACACTATGGGCGTAAGGCTCAGTTTTAACGAGATAACCGCCCTGCTCCAGATCGGCGATAATTTTATCGCGGGCTGCATAGCGATCAAGGCCTTTATAAACTCCTCCGAGTTCATTAATGTTGCCCTGGCTGTCAATAACCGATATTATTTCCAAATTGTGCCGGGAAGCCATGGCAAAGTCGTTCGGGTCGGAAGCCGGGGTAATTTTGACTGCGCCGGAGCCGAAATCGGTTGTGACATAATCATCGGCAATGATCGGGATTTTCTTGTTAACCAGAGGTAGAATAACATATTTACCTACTACATCCTTGTATCTGTCGTCATTGGGATTAACGGCTACAGCAGTATCGCCGAGCATGGTTTCCGGACGGGTGGTGGCCACAATTATTTCCCCTTTGCCGTCAGCAAAAGGATAACGGATATCCCAGAGGAAACTCTGATCGGGCTTAAATTCCACTTCTAAATCAGAAATAGCTGTGTGGCAGCGCGGACACCAGTTGACAATATAATCGCCCTGATAAATCATACCGTCATTATAAAGCTTCACAAATACTTCCCGTACCGCCTTGGACAGGCCTTCATCCATTGTGAAACGCTCGCGCTCCCAATCACAGGAACACCCCAGTCGTTTAAGTTGATTAATAATGACGCCGCCGTATTTTTCCTTCCAATCCCAAACCCGGGCCACAAATTTTTCCCGCCCTAAATCATGGCGCGATTTTCCTTCTTTGGCCAACTCCTGCTCGACAACATTCTGGGTGGCTATCCCCGCATGATCCATTCCCGGCATCCAGAGAGTATTGTAGCCTTGCATTCTTTTGAAGCGGATAATTACATCCTGCAGCGTATTGTTTAAGGCATGCCCCATGTGCAGCATTCCGGTTACGTTGGGAGGCGGAATCACGATGGAAAAAGCCTTGGCCTCGCTCTTGTCCTGGGCATGGAATAGCGAATTTCGCATCCAGTAGTCGTATAATTTCTTTTCTGTTTCCTGCGGTTCAAATGCTTTGCTCAACTCTCTTGTTGCCATGTGCTGTTACTCTCCAATCTAATTTATAAATCCCGTTAGAAATGCAGGCGGGTAAATTTAATTCTCTGCATTAACCTCGGAAAAATTCTCTTCTTCAAAAGTTTGCACTTAAAGTTATTTCCTAATCTAACGGGATAAAAATCAAAAGGGCTTTTCGCCCTTTTTTATTTTCTCATTTCCGAAAAGTATCAATCAAAGTACAGGCGGAACACATTTCATGTCCCGCCTGCATTTAATTCATGTTATCCAACTGAAATTAATTAAATTTCAGCTCTTGCTTAAATTTTCGAATAATCAAAAGAGCGTCCACACCGGGCACCGGATTCAAAGGCGCAAATTCACCGGAAGTCATATCCTTGGCCTCCATAATGCCACGGGAAGTTACAACCATGATAGCATTGAAATAGGGCAGATCAGCCCTCAAATCGGGGAAAGGCGAGGTAGAACCGATGAATTTCGTGGCCAAGGAATTATCACCGGTAACCTTAATTAATATGTCTTCGAGCATCATGGCATAGGCGGCTCGGGTAACTATTTCCGCCGGATGGAAATTGCCGTCCGGATAGTTTTCCAGGCCACGCACACCAATTTCCAGGATGCCCTCAATATCAGCCTTCAGTGGATGATCGGCAATATCCTTAGCCGTCACTGCGGCAGGTTTGACGGCGGCCTTCTCCGGATCTTTGAAAGATGTGTCAAAAGTCTTCAGAGTCCGTTTCTTGTAAAGCACATCAATTTTTAATTCTTCCATAAATAATGCCGCCGCATCGGCGCGGGTGATACGGTCAACAATGGCAATAATTTTCCCATTAATTGTGCCGGGCATCGCACGTTGAATTTTTTGTATTAAATTCCACTGAACATCAGCTTCGCTTATATAATCGGTTTTCAGATCAAGCACTTTAGAAAACATCCGGCCGGCCAAATCGAATTCCAGAGCGGACTTATAGGCCAACCCCATAAAATAATATGCAGGAGCATGCTTGGCATCCATAAGGATGGCATTATCAAATTCGTCTTTAGCAAGATCCAGCCATTTCTTTTCAACTTTGCCGGCGGTATAGTAACGAATCCGGCTGACATAAACAAAAAGTTTCTCATCATCAGCCTTGGCATATTTCCAACCCATTTTAAGGTTGTCCCAGGCGGCAGCGAATTCGCCGGTAGCAGTTTTAACAAGAGCAATACCGGTGTAAGCTTTGGAATACTTAGGATCAAGCGAAGTGGCCAGTTCAAATTCCCGCTGTGCATCAGCATATTTAGCCTGATCAAGAAGGCGCAAACCTGTATAAGTATGATGTTCCGGAGTGTCTAACTGACTGGTCGGTATTCGTGCCTTAGGTCCGCAGGAAATCAACAGTAAAATTGTCGTAAAAAGCAGGAAGAAAGTGACTAATTTTTTTATTCTCATTTGACGTATCATATAATGCTCCTTTCATTGAAGGCTTTAATATATACTCAATAAAAATGATTTTTTTCTCTCAAAAGGCTCATATAATTAGCCTCAGAGGCTTCCGAAGTCAAGTAATATTGCATTTTTCGTAAGCCTTCTCCGCCCCTTTTAAAAATGATCCCACATTTTTATTTATTTCATCTGATAATTCAGGAGGATACCATTTAATTTCTTTATCTGCGGCAAACCAGGTCATTTGACGTTTGGCATAGAGCCATGTTTCTTGTTTGATTTGATCCACGGCCTTTCCCCAATCATGTTTTCCTCTAAAAAAATCAATAACCTGCTTATACCCCAATGATTGCATTGGTTTAACATTTTCTCCATAGCCCCGCATAAGCAGACTTCTGACTTCATCTTGCAGACCGGCGGCAATCATTTTGTCGGTCCTGGCGATTATCCTTTTTTTCAATTCCGGGCGATCAAGTTGCAAGCCGATTTTGTAAGTATTATATTTACTCTCACTAAAAGAATGACGCTGCTGTATAGCCACAATAGATTCACCGGTTTGTTCCAGAACTTCCAGTGCCCGGATTACCCGTACTGAATCATTGGGATTTATTCGCCTAGCCGCCTCCTGATCCCTCTTTTGCAAAAGATTATGCAGATACTCCTTGCCCTCGACATCACGCAGCCGGCGATAATAATTTCTGATATTCTCATCAACTTGGGGTGTTTCAATAATACCCTTAAGCAGTGCCCGGATATAAAGACCTGTTCCTCCGGTAACAAAAACAGGCTTTCCCGACCGGCTAATATTTTCTATAATTTTATGTGCCTGCCCGGTAAAAACGGCAGCATTGAATTCCTCATCCGGATCGACAACATCAATCAAATGATGCTTGACTTTATTTCTTTCCTCGATAGTTGGTTTGGCCGTACCAATATCCAGATAACGGTAAACCTGCAGGGAATCGGCGCTGATGATTTCGCCGCCAAAGGCTGAAGCCAAATCTATCGCCAATTTTGTTTTGCCTGTTGCTGTGGGCGAGTTAATAATCACGAGAGGCAATTTATTCATTTACTATTTCCTTTTAAACATCCTCTCAATTTCGCCCAAAGAAAAATTAACAATAATCGGCCGTCCATGCGGACAGGTAACATTAAAAGGTGTTGCCTCCAAATCGCGACAGAGTGCCATTACTTCTTCCGGGGTCATAACACTATTGGCCTTAATCGCCGCCCGGCAAGCCAGAGCCGCTAATATTTTTTCTTTTCTCTCCTGCAAGTCCGGCAAGGAATTTTGATCGGCCAGTTGGTCCGCGATATCGGCGATTATTTCGCGGGACTGAGTTTGGGGCAAAATAGCCGGAAGCGCCTTGACCACAATGGCATCACGGCCGAATATTTCTATTTCCAGGCCGATTTCCTGTAAAAAATCAACACAGCCGGAAAAAAGGGCTATCTGTCCGGGGCTTAAACTGACAACTTCGGGTAAAAGCAAAGGTTGACCGATAATTTTCTCACCTGACGATTTCTTCAATTTTTCAAAAACAATTCTCTCATGTGCGGCATGTTGATCAATTAATATAAAACCTTTGTCACCTACAAAAATCAGATAAGTATTGGCAAATTGTCCTAAATAGGAGAAGTCGGTAAAAGCTATTTTCTCCTTTGGGGTGTAGTCACTGCCGGCTAAGGGCGCTGCTTCCGCCACTCCCGAACGCGACAACAAATCAGAAGAAATTGCCTGTTGCAGATTCTGCCGGGAATATAATCCGGCCAAGCGCGGTGGAAAGTTTTCTGCGGACCGGGGAAAGCCGGACGGCTGCGTTTTTTCACGGGGCGCCAACCGATATACAAAACTGCCTTTGGGCGCATCACCTGCGGCCAGGCTCCGGGCAATCGTCCGGGAAACTAAATCATAGATGTTGCGGGAATCTTTAAACCGGACCTCCATTTTGGCCGGATGGACATTAACGTCAACATCATCACCCGGTAAATCCAGGAACAAAGCCGCGGCAGGAAAACGTCTTGCTTCAATGATTTGACGATAGGCCGACAGCACTGCATGACTTACACTGTTATCCCGGACAAAACGCGAATTCACAAACAAAAAAATGTTTCGTGAATTGGACCGGGTAAACTCGGGTCGCGAAATGAAGCCGGATAGCTTGACATTTTCATTTTCTCCGGCGACAGCTAAACAATGGTCGGAAAAATCAGCACCCATGACCATGGCAATTCTTTCAGCCATATCCTTCGCTTCCGGCGCTGTAAATATCTCCCGTCCATTGGCGAAAACTTTAAAACGGATTTCCGGATGGGCTAAGGCCAGGCGGGTAATTGCATCCAGACACAAACCCTGTTCCGTTGTTTCAGTTTTTAAAAACTTGCGGCGCGCCGGAACGTTTTCAAATATTTTTGTCACCCGGATTTGCGTTCCGGCAGAACAACCGGCCGGTAAAATTTCTTTAATGACACCTCCCTCAACAACGGCTCTGGTGCCGGCCAGGTCTTCGGAGCGCCTTGTTAACAATTCCATCCGGGCGATGGATGCGATGCTGGGCATTGCTTCACCGCGGAAGCCAAAAGATGCTACCCGGTAAATATCCTCAAAGTGATGGATTTTGCTGGTGGCATGCCTCTCGAAGACCAGGGCGACATCTTCGTATTCTATCCCCGAACCATTGTCAATTATTGCTATTGATTCACAGCCGCCTTTTTCCAGCTCCACCCGAATATCGCGAGCCCCGGCATCAATGGAATTTTCCACCAGTTCTTTGACAATGGATGCGGGCCGCTCCACCACTTCACCGGCGGCGATTTTGTTGGCTATTTCTTCTGATAAAACGACGATGCGATTGGACAATGTTCAGCTCCTGTTTAGATTTTGCATAACTCCCCTATTCGTCATTCCGGGCTTGACCCGGAATCCAGAAAATGCTTGAGAATACTCGATACCGGCCTTCGCCAGCATGACATAATGATTTGTTTCATGAGGTTTTTCAGAGGTCTCCTATTATTGTTTTTTATAACCACTGAAGGCATACAAGATGAAGACTTTCAGGCACCCTCTTTCGCTTCATCGATAAACATCTTTTCGATGCCCTACCTTCACTACGCAAACCATAAGTGCTTTATCCCGAATAGAATAGACAATCCTGTAATGACCCTGACGAACACGGTATCTGTCTTGTCCTGTCAGTTTTTCATGGCCCGGAGGCCTCGGGTCTTTGGCCAGTGCTTTAATGCGTAGGACAATCTTTTGCAGATCTTTCTTGGGTATTGAATGGAAGTCTTTCTCAACGGACTCTTTAAAATAGATTTTATATTCGGCCATCTTTTTTCAGCTTCTTGATCATCTCGTCATATTTCACTAATGGCTCTCCTGCTCTTTCCGCGAAGGATGCAATATCTTCGGCGTCTTCGGCAAGGGCTTCTTTGATGGCGTCATTTACGAGTTTCGATACTGATTGTGATGTCTCCACCGCTTTCAGGCGAAGTGCTTTGTGCAATTCCGGGTCTAAATACACAGTAGCGCGCATTGCCGCTGTTCTCATAATATCACCTCCTGATTATTATGTAGCACCAAAACGTCATAACGGCAACAATTTCATTTTTTGAGAGCGAACGCGCATGCAAGCAGCTAAATGAAAAATCAGCAGGAGCGTAGCAAGTCCGACGGGATTTATGTGACGGACATTATTTAAGCAACCTATTGAGCAGGATATCTTCAACATTTTGTCTGGAATCGATGACTGCTAAAACAAAAACTGCGACATCTGATATGCGATAAACAATACGCCACGGAGCTGCAATCAATTCCCGGTAAATGTTTATTCCTTGACCTTGTAATTCGGGAACAATCCGGCCGCGCTCAGGAAACATATAAAGACTTAATGCCTTTTGCCGAATTGTCTTAAGTATTTGTAAAGCATTGCCTGGGCTATCAGCGGCCGCGTAATCGATAATCTGTTTTAAATCCGTTTCCGCAACGGCCGCCCATTCAATCTTGTACTTTTTATTCATTTAAGCCCGTCTTTTAATGCGGCTTCGATTTCATTGAACATATCTTCCTGTGGCTTCGTCCGGCCACATCGAACATCAGCTTCCCCTTGTGAAACAAGCTTCAATATGCCAATGGCATTGCGCATATTTTCATAACTTTTCGGATCTTGCAGTACAGCTCTTGGTTCACCGTTTTGGGTAATAATTACTGGTCTTTGTGTTTCATTAATTTGATTGAGCAAATCGGCAGCTCTCGATTTTAAATAAGTGACTGGTTTGATATCGTCTAAGATATTCATGGCATTAACCTCCGGTTCGAAAATAGTACCAAAATCGGACCGGAAGTCAAGTTGTTTATGTTGTGCAGGCTGCAAACCGAAGGCTGAGGGCTCGAAGACCGGCAGGAAACCCCAGCGAATGAGACTGTGTCGTAATAGAAATAGTTCTATCAACAGCGTCATGCCGATGAAAATCGGCATCCAGAGCATACTGATAATACTGGATTCCGGGTCGCGCTTCGCTTGCCCGGAATGACCAAAAAGTAATTACGACACAGTCTCGAATGCCTGGGCATGCCGGAGAAGGTTTTTTGCGGAATTCTGAGGTCATAATAGCTATATTCAGAGAATTAAGTACTATGTCCCTTTATTCTTTCAAGGGGATCGGGGGAGAAAGCCACCGCTAATTTTCTTATTGAATTGATTATTGAAAAATGGTTGAGCTTAATTTAACATGTGATATACTTATCCGATATTGGTCATAGTAAAAAAAATCTTAACGCAAAAGTGTTTATATGCAAGATAAAGAACTTAATCAGGAGAAGTCTCCAGCTCTAACCAGGTCTGTTTCAGAGATCCCTGAGATGAATTATCAGTTTAACGAATGGAATACAATTACGACAGATTTGGAAAATGATTTATCTCAGCTAAAGGCTATAGAGGATGAGTTCGCCGCAGTCACGGCTGCTCTGAAGAAGCAGCTGGCCAAGAGAAACGCTGAAAGGGAACTTCTCTCCGAGGAACTGAAACACGAAGTCACGAAACGGAAGCGTATAGAGGAGGAGCTCCAAGCAACAAATATTTTGCTGGAGAAACAGCTGGTCGATGGTGACACTGAAAGGAAATTTCTTTCCAAAGAACTGGAACGCGAAATTACGCAACGAAAGCATATAGAGGAGGAGTTCCGCAAAAGAATCCCTCGTTACAAAGCATACTTAGTGGCGGCCTCCATTATTATTGCTGTTGCGACCGGCATTATTTCTCATCAACATCGTTTTGTGCCTACGGTCGACTTCAAGCCGCTCGAAATTGCCGCGCCTGCTGCGCATCCTCCAGTCAACACGTCGGCAAATCTGCTGCAACAGCTGTCAAAAATACCTCAACCGGCACAGGCTGTGCAGTCTTTTGTGAGTGAAACAAGTAAACAGGTGCCGGCTCCGTCAGCGTTACCACAACCGGAACTACCGGGAAAGCAAAACGCAATTCAGTTAATATCTCCTCCGCAGCAAAATGCTCCGGTAGTTGAAAAAAAAGAACAGGTTGTAATTAAGAAAGGAAACGATATCCTGGTGATTACAGCAATTGAAGAAACATGGTTAAGAATGAAAATCGATCGAAACCCGCCTTTTCAAGTTCTTTTAAAACCTGGAGAAAAAATTGAACGCAAAGGCGCCAAGTTTGAATTGGATATCGGCAATGCCGGTGGAATAACGATTCAGTTTCATGGGAAATTTATTGATAAAGTTGGCAATTCCGGTCAAGTGATCCACATGCGGTTGCCAGCATAAAAAATGGATCGACGGGAAAAAAAAGATGGAACTTATGGTAGTGTCAAAAGTTTTATGAAAACTAGCACGGATAAATGAAAAGAGAGATAGGATTTGGTTCGGGAGTAAAAGCAAGAGCCATTTGACATAGCGATAATGTTTGTCGGAAGATTTCAGGCAAACTTAGGCCATAAA
>JANYAY010000138.1 GCA_025361065.1 Deltaproteobacteria bacterium | reverse complement strand
TGAAACGGGTCTGTTTCAGCCCGGAAACATCATCCCGAAAGTTGGAGTCAACCAGGAGGCTGCGGAGGCCTTAAGCCAGCTGACAGCCCAAAAACCATATCCGGACAAACCATTTCGAATTAATAATTCTTACCTGATTTTCCGCTTCAAAGATGCCAGCAATATTGATCCGAAAGATTTTGAGGCAAAAAAAGATTTGTACAAAAAAATCTTTACTTCTATCAAGCGTGAGGAAACCATGCAAACATGGCTGGAAGGAAATAAGGAGGCCATGAAAAAAGAAGGCCGGATTGTCATTAAAAAAGACCCGAAAACATTATAAATGCAATTACCGGTGAGGAACAAGGCAAATCCTCACCGGTAATTTTTTTACCCGAACCCGCCCGGCCTGTTGCCGACAGCAGACAAACGGCATATATCCATACCTGGCGCAGCGAAAGCAGATAATTTGTTTGCCGTTCGAATATCAAAAGAGACAATTGATTAAAGGTAATAAAGTGGTCAAAAAGTTTATTCGCCTTTTTTTCCTGGCCTTCAGTTTACTGGTGTTACCAATGGCGGCAAACGTTTTCGCTGCGGAACCGGCGTCCCTTGCCGGCGGCAAAACGGATATTAATGCCACTGCGCCCAAACCTGCCTTGCAGAAAATACCGGAAATATCTCTATCCGATGCGGTGCTGAAGACTCTCCAGGCCAATCCCGGCATCTTCGTCAGTCAGGAAAAAGTAGTGCAGAGCGAGGGGCTGCGGCAGAAAGCGGCCGGACAATTCGACTGGACAGTCAGGACCCGGGCTTCCGCCGACCACTACAAAGCTCCTCTGGATAGTTATGACAGTCAGACGGCGCTGGCCTATTCTCAGCTCAATAATATTCCCTATGATGATTATTTACAGGAAGATACCAACACATATTCACTTGGCCTCATCAAGCAATTCCGTTCCGGAGTTACAGTAGCTCCGAACGTCGCTGTTGTCGATTACAAAACAAATGCCGATTTTAAAGTCCCGGTCAGCCGTTCCGAAATGCGCATTGAATTCAATGTTCCTTTGATGAGAGGATTGGGAGCCCAGGCCACGGGAGCCGAAGAATTAGCGGCAATATCGCAGACAAAAGCTTCCCGGCTGCTCGCCAGGCAGAATATCGCGCAGATCATATACACTACCTCAATAAATTACTGGAATAGCCTGGCGGCAAAAATGAGCTTTGAACTGACGGCCGACACGCAGGAAAGATCAAAGAAATTACTCGAACTCGTCGAGAAACTGGTGCGGACAGGCTCCCTGGAACCGGCGGCGCTGAATCAAGCCAAAGCCAACTCACTTTCCGGCCAGGTGGATGTCAGCGCCGGAGAAACTGATTTTTATCGAAGCAGGCAAGCCTTAGCCCTCGCGATGGGAATGACGCTCCGGGAACTGCCCGACGCTCCCAATCCCGGAAGTCAATTTCCCCATGTCATCAATGCAGCGATATTTAATCAAGTCGATATAAGTCAGTTCATCGATGAAGCCCTGAAGAACAGAGGCGATTATCTGGCCGCCCAAACCGACATAGAAACCGCCAAAACTCTGCTTAACAAAGCTCAAAACGATACTAAACCGAAATTAGATCTGGGTTTAAAACTCGGTTATGCCGGCGAAGATGAAGTTTCCACATCCAGCCGTTATTTCAATTCCGTGGGGCGTAACGTCACCGGGCTTAATTCCTATGTATCGCTGTCCCTGGAACTGCCCATTGCGAACAATGCGGCGCGCGGCAATATGATTTACCGCAAATCGCAGGTTCGCGAAGCACAATTAATCCAGAATGATTTATCCAATCGCATTGCTTCGGACATATTGGTAGCCTATAGGGCCCTCTCGTCCGCCATTAATGAACATCAGCTCGCCTCCGAATCCGAGAAGTCGTATAAAAAAGCTGTGGAATTCGAGAACCAGAAATATAAAGCGGGTTCATCCACCTTAACGGCACTTATTGATATTGAAGATCGCTATTTCCGGGCACGACTTGCCGCCATCGCAGCATTGCGTAAATATTCGGCAGCCATGGCACAATTCCGCCTGGTAACGGGAACAATGCTGGACGTTGGGGATAAAACGCTGAATTTTGATGAGCGAAAATTATTGGAATTTCCAGTAATCAATCAGGCGGGTATTACTAATGACACGGTGAAAAAATGAAGAAAAAATATTTCCTTGTTTGTTTTGCATTCGGCTTACTTTTTACCATCCTGACGGCAACGGCAACAATTGCCGCCGAGCAAAAAATCGGCGCTCTGGGCAGAATAAAGCCCCATGGCGGTGTCATATCTATCGGAATTCCTCCCGGCAATATTATTTCCGCTGTTTTGGTCGCGAGAGGTGATGTTGTTAAAAAAGGCACACCTCTGGTCATCTCCCGGGAAACATATCCGAATGAAGCGGAAATATCCGGCGCCGAAATGGATTTAAGAGAGGCGAACACGGCCGGGAAAAAAGCGATAGAAATAAAAAAACTGGAAGCCACTATAGCCAAAATGCAACTGGAACATTCCCGATCAGCTTTAAACCGCCTGCTGGAGGGGGGGAGCGAAACATATTCGACCCAGGCCAAAGAAGAACGGGAACATGCGGTCAAACTCGCCGAGGTCAAATTCGATTTGGCAACCAAAGAGCTGGAGCGGCTGAAATTAAACCAGGAGATTAATACCTCCAAAGCCGCGGCCAAAATCAAAGCCGGCAGAAAAAAGGCGGAACAATCCCGCGTTGCCGCACCAATTGATGGAACAATCCTGGAAATCAACCAGAAAATAGGCGGTTCGGCCGACGGCGAAGCGGTCGTAAAAATGGCCGACTTAAGCCGGATGGATGTGGTGGCGGATGTTTTTGAAGGAGACATATTCAAACTCTCCATCGGCACGAAAACGGCCGTTACCAGCAAGGCACTTGCCAAATCGCTCGCGGGCAGGATTACCGCAATTGGCAGGATTGTTTCGGCACAATCCCGCAATGTCGAAATTATTATCCGGCTGGATGATCCGGAGGCGGCTTCCCGATTAATTAATCATGAGGTTAATGTTTCCATTGATTTGCCCGGTCCGGTCCGGAAGTAATAAGAAAAAACCCAACAGTATCTTGCCGCAGACAATTATGACAACCGGAAAGATTCGTCTCTCCTGTAATTCCTGAGAACGATTACCCTCTTGCGGCACATAGTCTGCAAAACGACCTGGAGAAAATGTGAGCGCACAAATAAAGCCACCTGATGCAGTAACCGCTAAAACAGCAGTCCCGGAAACCAAGGATCTGGTAGTCGGCGTGGCGGATGTTAACTATTATTTCGGGCAGGGCGAAGGACGCAAGCAGGTTCTTTACAGCAACAATCTGAGTTTATATTCCGGTGAAATCATTATCATGACCGGGCCGTCCGGCTCAGGGAAAACGACTTTGTTGACGCTCATCGGCGCCCTGAGAGGATTGCAGGAGGGCAGCCTGAAAGTCTTTGGCAATGAACTAGCCGGACTGGGTCCCGCCGAACAGGAAAAAATCCGCCGGAATATCGGATTTATCTTTCAGGCCCATAATCTTCTGGACTCCCTGACCGCCTATCAGAATGTCAAACTGGTAACCGAATTAATCGATTACTCACCTTCCGAGGCCGACCGGCGAACTGTAGATATCCTGACCAGGCTCGGGATGCAGGAACGCCTGCTTTACAAACCCCAGAAGCTTTCCGGCGGACAGAGGCAGCGCGTAGCCATCGGCCGAGCACTCGTCAATCGTCCCCGATTAATTCTGGCCGATGAACCGACCGCCGCCCTGGACAAGGAAACAGGACGCCAGGTAGTTGATCTTTTGCGGAATCTGGCAAAAAACGAAGGTTGCACTATTCTGATTGTTACGCATGATAACCGCATCCTGGACGTGGCCGACCGCATCGTCACGATGGTGGACGGTTATGTGGCGTCCGATGTCGATGTCAACGAATCACTGACAATTGTACAATTCCTGAAAAAATGTCCCGTCTTCGAAACATTCTCGCCGACGCTTCTGGCCGACGTTGCCAACAAGATGCAGCGGGAAATTCATCCTCCCGGTGCCGTTATCATTCAACAAGGGGATGAAGGCGACAAATTTTACATCATCCGGCAGGGCACAGTGGAAGTGTTAAAAGAAACCATCGGAAAGGCGGATTTAGTTGCCACTCTGGAAGCCGGCGCTTTCTTCGGTGAGCTTGCTCTCCTGAGAAAAGAACCACGGGCGGCTACTGTCCGGACGTTGGAAGAAGTTGAACTGCTGACGCTTTCCAAGGAAATATTTATTGATGTAGTGCAAAAGAGCGCAAGCTTCGAGGAGCAACTGCGCAAGGTCTATTTCGCCAGATAGCTGGTTTTCGGCCAGGTTATCCATTACTTCATGCCCTTTGCTTTCAAGGGATAACGAAGTGGCAAGAAGGAGGCCCCGCAGGACGTATTGTTAATACGCAGGGAAGCCGACAAGGCTGCCACAGAAAGCGAATGTTATTCCAGATTTCCGGAGCCATATCTTGACCAAATTTAAATTATTAAAAAACATTATAACCTCCGGCAAAATGCAATTTCTGATGGAGGCACACAACGGCCTTTCGGCGAGGATCGCGGAGGAGGCCGGTTTTCGGGGCATCTGGGCGAGTTCGCTGACCATATCCGCCGCTCTCGGGGTTCGAGACAACAATGAAGCAAGCTGGACGCAGGTTATCGATATCGTCGAATTCATGAATGACAATGTCGCCATTCCCCTCCTGCTGGACGGCGACACCGGTTATGGGAATTTCAACAGCGTGCGCCGTCTTGTTCGCAAACTGGAACAAAAAGGTATCGCGGGCGTTTGCATAGAAGATAAACTTTTCCCCAAAACAAATTCCTTTATCGGCGGAGAACAACAACCGCTGGCCGATATCGAGGAATTCTGCGGCCGGATCAAGGCCGGCAAAGATGTGCAAAGCGACGGCAATTTCTCGCTTATCGCCCGCACCGAGGCTTTCATCGCCGGTTGGGGCGTCGAGGAGGCGCTGAGAAGAGCCCATGCCTACGTTGAAGCCGGCGCGGATGCAATTCTGGTCCACAGCAAATTACGCCACCCGCAAGATCTGCTGGAGTTTCTGCAAAAATGGCAAGAGTGCAGCCCGGTCATTATCGTCCCCACTGCATATTACGATTTCCCGCTGGAAAATTTTGCCGATAAGGGTGTTGCTGTTGTCGTCTGGGCCAATCATCTGCTGCGGAGCTCTATTACGGCGATGCAGAAGACGGCCGGGCAGATCGCCGCGGAGAAAAGCATTAGAAATATCGAAAAGAAGATCAGCCCGCTTGCCGAAATATTCCGCTTGCAGAACATGGATGAATACAGGGAGGCGGAATTCCGCTATCTGCCGCAGATCCAGAAAACTCAGGCTGTGATTCTGGCCGCTTCCAAGGGCGAAGATTTCGGAACATTAACCCGCGACATACCCAAGTGCCTGCTGCAGATTGAAGGAAAAACCCTCCTGGAGACGCAAGTAGCGACGATGAATGATCTGGGCATTAAGGATATTTCCATTGTCGTCGGCTATAAGAAAAGAGCTATCAACGTTCCTCATCTTACTTACATTTACAATAAAGATTATGCCCGGGGCGGGATTATGGCCTCCTATCTTCAGGGCATGGCAGGAGTCCTCGGCCCGTGCATCGTTTCCTTTGGCGACATCCTTTATGAAACCCACGTATTGCGCGATCTTCTGGAACAGGAGGGCGATATTGTGCTGGCGGTCGATGTTTCCTGGTGGCAGGGATATAAGCAAAACCGGGAAATTGACGCGGTCATAGCCGAATCGCCACCGGCTGAAGGCTATCTGGCCTGCCGTTCCTTTGCGATCAAAAGGATAGGAACAGGCATCAATCACCAAGACGCTCACGGCGAGTGGATCGGCCTGATGAAACTTAGCACCCGCGGCACGGAAATATTTAAAAAAGAACTGCAGACTTTTTTTGCCGAAGCGAAAAATAGTTTTTCCCAAGCCGACATTAATGATTTTCTCATGCGCCTGATCAGCCGGAAAGTGGCCATCCGCGGATATTTTTTCCGCGGGCACTGGCTGGATATCGACGGACCGGAAGATCTGTTGTTACCCTGGAGCGCGAAGAAAGCCTCTAAGGCGAAAAGCACGAACCGGAAGGAAAAACGCCGGTAAAAACAGCACTTCGATTTAGACGGGGGAGTACGATATGCAGGCCATCATTCTCGCAGCAGGCCTGGGCACCAGGCTCAAGAACTTGACCGCAGCGACACCGAAATGTCTTATTGAGGTGGGTGGCGTTACTATTCTCGCCAACAGCCTGGATGCTTTTGCGCAATACGGGATTACAAGGACTTCGCTGGTTGTCGGCTTTGCCGGAGATAAGATCCGGGATTTTGCCCAAACCCACTGGGGACCGATGGAGATCAACTACGTAGATAATGCCGTCTATGAAAAAACCAATACCGGCTATTCTCTATATCTGGCGCTGCAGACGATGAACGCGGATCAATTTCCGGTGCTCATCCTGGAGGGAGATGTTTTTTTCGAGCCGGCACTGCTGGAATTACTCCCCGGCGAAGCAGTGCCCGACAAAACTATTGTGGAGCCATACAACCCGCTTTTGGAAGGAACGTTTGTCGCCCTGGACCGCAGTGACTGCATTACCGACTGGTGGCATAAAAGTCAGCAACCCGAAAATTTTGACCTCACGGATAAATATAAGACTGTCAATATTCATCAATTTACTGCGGAATTTATTCGGTGTTTACTCCTGCCGGTACTCCGTGAGCAAATTGATAATTATCAGGGAAAAGCACCGCTGGAATACGCAATGAAAGAAGTTATCCGGGAAAGAAGCGCGTTGATTAAGGCCGTAAAAACAAACGGCCGCAAGTGGGCGGAAATCGATGACCCCACCGATCTGGAACGTGCGGAGATTCTTTTTCGGTAAACGGAGATATTATGCCCAGGCCCATCAACAGGAAAGAAATGAAAAACCTCCACGGCGGATACTGGAGATACTCCGTGCTTGATTTTTACTATTTGCATAATCCCTATTTTCCTCCTCAGGCCTTGATTTCCCGGATGCAGGCGGAACTGCCGCAGCTGATCAACAGCTATCCTTCGACGCAGCGCGTGATCACCGGGCTGCTGGCAGCGTGGAAAACAAAAAGTTATTTTACGGCGGAAAATCTCATCGTTGCCAACGGATCATCCGAATTAATCCGCATTATCAATACAATGATTACAAAAGCAACTCTCTGCGTCCCGACTTTCAATGAATATCTCCAATTACCGCCCCGGAAGAAATATCTGCATTACCTCCGGGAGGAAGAGAAATTCGGCTTTGATGTCCAGGCCTTTGTTGCAGCGCTTTGCCAATCGAAAAGTGATTTCGCCGTTATCTGCAATCCCAATAATCCGGTGGGTAATCTGGCGACAAGAAAAGACGTGGAAACGATACTGCGCACCGGTGTGAACCTGATTCTGGATGAAGCCTTCATTGACTGGAGCGGCCCGGAGTATTCCTGCGAAGACATGATTGACCAATATGAAAATTTAATCATCGTCAAGAGCCTGACCAAAGTTGCCGGGGTTGCCGGGCTGAGGCTGGGATATCTGCTGACGAAAAATAAGCGCGTGCGCGAATATGTTTTAAGGATGCTGCCCATCTGGAACATCAATTCCCTGACCGAAAGATTCATCGAGTTATTCCCGGAATTTGCTGCCGACTTTCGCCGCTCGCTGACAAAAGGCAAAAAAAACAGGAACAATCTCCGGCAGAAATTGCAGGAAATCGATTATCTGGAGCCCTATGAATCTTTTGCCAACTTCATCTTCTGCAAGACGAAAATCAGCGCTCCCCGCGTAGCCGAGTTTCTGTTCGAAAAGCATGATATCCTAATTAAAGATTCCCTGTATCAAGAGAACCTGAAAAGCGATAACTATCTGCGCGTGGGAGTGCGAACGCCGGAAGACAACACCAAACTGGTCGCAGGGCTGAATGATCCCGCGCTCCGGAAGACAAAGGATTAATAATTCTTCTTGCGGACAGGAAGAATATTCAGAAGCGCTACGGCAATATTATTTAATATGCCGAGCAGCATTTTGGGGTAATCCCCGCCGAACTTCGGCAAATAATCTTTTTTGAACAAAGCCAGATAGCGATACCCTTCATTATCGATTGCCGTCAATTCCGGGTCCTTTTCCAGCTGCCCGCTTTGTTTTTCCAGATAAGCCAGTGCCGGAAATTGCGTATATATGTTCCACTCGCATATTGTTTTATGGACAAAAAGAGGCTCGCCCGCGGGGTCATACTGCAGGATGCCGGTGCCATAGAACGATCCCGTTCGGTGCTGGATCTTCAGGACGATGTCCGTATAGGGAATGGCTTTGATGATAAAATCATTGCCAATCCGCAAAGGCAGATGACCGATGACATTATAGTCTGTGCGGGCAAACCGGAAGGCCAGGCGGAAAGTATCCTTGTCTCCCAGCGTATGACGATAGCAATAGCGCCGGAAATCATGTCCGCCGGAATTGACCAGACACACGGTTAATAAGGCCTGCCAGCATGTCTCTTTGTTGATAAGAATTTGTCCCGATTCAAATTCCGGTTCCGGAGATACTGTATCCGGATCCAGACCGAATAGTTCCAGTAAATTCTTTTGCGTCGTTTTCATGCTCGCCAGATCAGGCCAGAATAATGCTCCGGTCTGACAGTATTCCGGCAAACCAAAAAGAAGATCGGGGGATTGCAGGATGATATTATCCGCATCAATATATAATACTTCCCGGAAGGACGAATAAAGAATCGCGAAGGTTTTGATCTGGCAGCCCCGAAAATCATCCGGCCGCAGGAAGGGGAACTGTTGCGCAAAATCCGGGCTGGTAATATCAAGGAGCCGGAGAGAGGAGAAATCCCGTGTCAGTTGCTCCATTACGGAAGCTGGCATTTCCCCGCGTCCTGAATAAAAAAGTTCCACCGGCAGATTGCTGAATTTGCGGATAAACTTCAGGCAGACATAAGCATTGGAAAGAAAAGACAGGCCGCCTGCACAAAGCACAATTCCCCGCCCCGAATAATTGTTTTCGGGGTAGGAAGGAAAGCTGCTGAATTCTTCGCGCAGCAACCGGTAGTATTTTTTATCTTCATCAATCATTTTTCTGGTTGAACTTTGCCCCGATCACAATATTAAATTGACATGCAATGGTGTAGTTTCTATACTGGAGCTATCTAAAATGAAACTTCTGTGAAATCAAGAAATATGATTATTAATTCCCCGGACGGATCAGACCGGATTGATATTGTTTACACCTGGGTAAACGGAACAGACGCGGCTTATGCGGCTATCCGCAACTCGTGGGCGGAAAAATACGGCGTTACCGTCAGCCCGGAGCGCGACCGCGATGATCTGGAGCTGCTCCGATACAGCCTCCGCTCCCTGGAAAAATATCTGCCCTGGGCCGGCAATATTTACATCGTCACAGCACGGCCTCAGGCGCCTCCCTGGCTGAACTTAGCAGGCAATAAAACCAAACTGAAGCTTGTTCATCATGATGAAATATTCACAAATCAGGATGCTCTGCCGACTTTCAACAGCTTTGCCATTGAGCACAACCTCCACCGCATTTCCGGCCTGTCGCGCTATTTTATATATATGAATGACGATTATTTTCTGGGCCGGAAAATGAAAAAAAGTGACTTTATCACCGCCGCCGGTAAAATCAGGTTATACCTGGAAAAGGATATAACACCCGCAGCGCAGGAGAAGGAAAACATCAGGGATCCTTATGGCCGGATTGTCGCCAATACCAACAGCTACCTCGACCGTTATTGCGGGAAAGGCCGCCGCCGCCACTTCCGGCACGGACCCTTATTAATCGACAAGGAGCTTCTTGAGGAGGGCGACCCCGAAGTCCTGCAATCCACAACCAACCGGTTTCGCTCGGATACCGATATTGCTTTCGATTATGCTTATTGTCACAGAATTTTATCCAGGCCGGATGGAAAAGCAGTGGCCGTCGCCCTCTGGCAGGTTTATCTGCACACTGTTTTCCACATGATTAACAATGATTTTGTAAGCCAGCAAAAGAAATTACGCTGGATTCGGCGTCTGCGGCCAAAATTTTATTGTCTCAATGACGATATGGGGACAAAGCCCGATAGCCGGGTTGTCCGCATGATCTCTGAATTTCTGGAGAGCTGCTACCCGCAAAAATCCCGCTTCGAAAAATAAAAACTGCCCCAAAAGCAGGATTCCATATTCCCTCTTAAAAAAAATAGCGCTTACGGTTTGTTCAGCAATGTCAGGAGCGTCTCCCGGGTCGTGTATTTCGGTTGGAAACCCATCACCCGGCCGATTTTCTGCACATCCATCGACAGCGGATAGCGGATGTAATCCAATTGCGCCTTCCCGAAAGGCACGATCCTTAAGCGGTAGAGCATTTCCACCAGCGGATAGATCAGCCCGACCGGCAGGGAGATCATCGGTTTTCCAAGCACTTTGGCCAGCGCCGAGTAGCGCAATCCGCCGTCTGCCGCCAGGTTGAAGATACCCTGTACGTCTTTGACCGCCGCAAGGTAGAAGGCCTCCGCGGCGTCGTCCTCATGGACAAACTGCATGATCGGGTCGTATCCGCGGACGCCGATGATGACGGGATCTTTCATGGACTTGGAGGTAGTGTTGTTTGCATTCGGCCCCATGACGATACAGGGACGCAGAATCACTACGGTGCACTCCGGTGTTTCGGCCGTGAAAGCGGCCAGCAGCTTTTCAATGGCCGCCTTGTTTTCCGAGTAAGGAAACCCGGGCGTAGACCTCACCGGCGCGGTCTCCGGGAGGTAATCGGGTGTTCCCTCGAAGAAACCGTAGGCACAGTCCGAGCTCGCCACAACCAGTTTTTTGATCTTCAGTCGTCGGCATGCATCCAGGACGTTCTTCGTACCGTTCACATCGACGTCATACTCGAAGCCCGGATCCCGGGTCGGATTAGCGATAAAGGCAAGGTGAATCAGCGTATCAACGCCACCGTCCTTGAGCACGGCATAAAGCCGCTCCCGCTCCCGGATGTCGCAGTGATGGGCCTCAAATTTTTCCGGAAGCGCCTCCTTCGGTTGCAGGATATCCAGGCAAATGATTTTCCGAAAAACGTCGTCGTTGCGCAAACGCTGCAACAGCCGCTTGCCGATATATCCGAAGCTTCCGGTCATACCCAAGATTCTGTTTGATTCCGCCATCATAATTCTCCTGTGTTCTTCCGGCGTATCCGTTCGCCGGCCGCCGGAAGTGCTCACATGATGAGAGACTGGATCTGCATCATGAAATTACCGATATCCCGCGCATATTCGGGAGATCCTTCCAGGGAGAGATACCCCTTTTCCACCGCAACGACCATATTGATGTCATTGAGAATGATTGGAAGCGCTTCATCGACGCTCCTGAACTGCATATGCACAAAAGGGCGTCGCTTCGTATAGAGACCCGGCCCGGCCTGCGATTTTCCCGCCTTGATGCGCAGATATGCCGCCATATCTTCATTCCCGCCGACCGAGAACTGGTATATCCGCTCAGGCTGTTTGGACGTCCATTTCCTGATTTCCGGATCGCCCAGCTTGTTGAACTGACTAAGGGCTGCGGCCATCATGTAAAGCGTCAGCTTGACTTTCAGCCTTTTCTTTGCGGTGTCTGTAGGCCGGGCGGTTGGCATCAGCAGTGTAAGGTTCATGAGGAGTGCCAGCACCTTGAATAGCAGAGGGAACTTGTAAAAGCCTTTGATTCTTAATAACGCCGGCTTGCCGCTCAGCATAGCGTTCATTCTCTTGATGCTTCCGAACAGGAAGGTGATGTCCGGCCTGGCACATATACCTTCGATGACGTCCAGGCGGCCGTCCGTGAATTGCAGATACGCACCCATATCGCCGTCAATGTCCCGCGCCTGGAATTGCACGGCGGCATTGATGCCGGCAAACTTCTTCCTCACGCTCGGGGTTTCATCTATGACAACTTTCAACAAGGGGAAAAGCGCATTCAAAAACAGTCCCGCCGCCAGTTTTTCCTCGTGCGATGCCATGTTAAAATCCGTCCTCCCAATTGTCGTCATCCTCAAAGTCTTTGCCCATCACTTCCTTCACCTTTTCGACGATGCCGTCGGCATCGAGTTTGTAATGGCAGTAGAGGTCCTCGGGATAACCCACCAGGGAAAAGCAGTCTGGGATACCGACCCGGGCAAAGGCACAGGATTTTCCGAATTCGGCAACGACCTCTGCCACAGCGCTTCCCAACCCGCCATAGATATTGTGGTCCTCAAACGTCACGATCCGGCGCGTTTCAGCGATGGCCTTCCGGATAATATCGCCGTCCAGAGGCTTGATCGTGTGCATGTTGATAACGCGGACACTGATTCCGGCGCTTTTTTCCAGAATCCGCGCCGCCTCCATCGCCTGGAGCACAGTGATGCCGCAGCAGATCAGGGTGATGTCGGTGCCGGGATTCATTTCCACAGCCTTGCCGATTTCAAACCCGTACGCATCGGTCGTATAGCAGTTGGGCTCAAAGCCCCGCCCGATACGGATGTATACGGGGCCGGGACGATCCACGCAGGCCCTGACGGCGTTGGCGCATTCGATACCGTCGGCCGGAACGATCACTGTCATGTTGGCCATTGCACGGGTGATAGCAATGTCCTCGGTACATTGATGGGTGGTCCCTGCCTGCCCGAAGGAAATGCCCCCGTGGGTTGCGATAATCTTGACATTGAGATTTTGATAGCAGATATCTGTCCGGACCTGCTCGGCCGCCCTCATGGTAGTGAACACGGCCATGGTCGACACGAAGGGAATCAAGCCGGTCTTGGCGAGGCCTGCGGCCATACCGAACATGTTCTGCTCCGCAATGCCGGCATTGAAAAAACGTTCCGGAAATTTTGCGGCAAATTCTCCGATTTTCGTCGACTTCGCCAGGTCCGCCGAAAGACCGACAATGTTGTCGTTTTCCTCTCCCAGCGTACAGAGAACTTTGCCGTAGATTTCCGCCTGAGTCATGGTGTTTGCATCATATACATTCCATGTCAACCCGACCGCCATGATCATCCTCCCTCATCAATTTTGTGTGTGCTGTAATCCGGTCTTTGTCACCCGATAACGGCGGTTTCGATAGATCGTTTCGCTTCTATGATTTTATCCGAATCGAGTCCGCCGTAATGCCAGCCAACCTCGTTCTCCATGAAAGCGACCCCTTTCCCCTTCACCGTATGTGCAATAATGACGACGGGCGCCTTTGTTTCCGCCTGCGCCTCCTCGATGGCCTGCGACAGTGCGGCAAAACTATGGCCGTCCACCTCCTTGACGATGAAACCAAAGGCCCGCCACTTATCGGCAAAGGGTTCGATGCCCATCACTTTTTCGGTGGGACCGTCCACGCAAAATCTATTCCGGTCCACAAACGTGATCAGATTTGTCGTCTTGTAATGGGCAGCAGCCATAGCGGCTTCCCATACCGACCCCTCATTACATTCGCCGTCACCGAGGAGGCAATAGGTGCGCCACGACCGTCCTTTGACCCTGGCCCCCAGCGCCATGCCGACCGCCATAGAGAGCCCGTGCCCGAGGGAGCCGGTGGAAACATCCGCGCCCTTGACCTTGTTTCCATCCAGATGCATGCCGAATGGTGAATTGAACTTATTGAAATCCTTCAACAGTTCGAAATCGAAATAACCACGGCGGGCAAGCAGTGAGGCAAATCCCACCCCGGCATGGCCCTTGCTCAGGATGAACCGGTCCCGCTCAGGCATTTCCGGATTGTTGGGATCAATGTGGAGATACTTATAGTAGAGCAGGATCATGATCTCGACCATACTCAGGGCGCCGCCGATATGCGCGCCGCCGGCCCAGAAAGTAACGTCGATACTATCCTTCCTCAACTGTTTCGCATGCTGTTGCAATTCCCTGATTTCCTGATCGGTAATCGGCATGATAAAGCTCCTTCATGGTTTTTGATGGGCGCCAGTCGGCACCCGGACCGATGATCCTCTTTATGAATTCACCAGGACGGCCTTGATGATTTTTTCCCCGCCGCTGTGAATGCGTTTGAAAGCCTCCCGGTAATCCGCCAGCGGGAAGCGGTGGGTGATGAACCCGTCCAGATTCACGATCCCCTGCGTAATCATTTTGATGGTCAGATCGAAGGTGCTGATCTTTTCGCCCAGATACGTTTCGCATCCATGCGAGTTGACGCCGGTCAAGCTGATCTCCTGATTCCAGACGGGCGTCTGGTCAAAGCGCACCGGAGAAAGCTGGTTGCCGATCATTACATAATCGCCGCGGGACCGCAGCCAGCGAAGCGAATCATGGATGGTGGCTGATTGACCGACGCAATCGTAGATGAGATCAAAGCCGCCCAGCAGAACTGAGTTCCCCAGTGGCCCCCGATAGAGGCGGGCACCGGTATGTCCGGCGGTGGCTTCGTAAGGATCGCCTTCCAGAACAACATCGGCGCCCATCAGTTTGGCCAGATCCTTCTTGAACGGAATCTTCTCCAGGACATGGATCCGGCACTCAGGCTGGAGAAGGCGCGCGAACCGGATAACGTTCAGCCCGATGACGCCGGCGCCGATAACGAGCAGGCGTTCGTCCTTCTGCGGCGGCCTCCGCAAGACTGCATGCAGGGAGACGGCAGTCGGCTCGATCATCACCGCGGTGTCGTCGGATATCATGTCCGGGACCTTGATGACCTGGGAGCGATGCGCGATAAAATGGTCCCCGAACCCGGCACCCAGATTCAGTGGCATTTCGCCTGCGGAAAAATTCTCGCAGAGGGTATAGTTCCCTTCCCGGCAGGAGTTGCAGGGGGGATCGATTTCCTTGATGGAACAGCAGGGGAGATATCGCTGCAGCACGACCCGGTCTCCAACGGACAGGTCGGTTACGCCCGCACCGGTTTCAACGACTATGCCTACCAGCTCGTGCCCCATGTACGCGCGCGGCATGCCGGGTAAGGCGGCAATAGAAATTTTGGGGTTTGCTTTCACAAAAAAGAGCGACATATCGGCGCCGCAGATGCCGGCCATCTTGTTTTTGACCCGCACCCAGTTCCTCCCCGGCAGATCACGATCGGGGATCTCCTTGTATTGGACGGGTGAAACGGGGGAATAATAGACTTGGGGGATAAGCCCTGCCAGAAGCTTGGTGATGAGGATCTTCGGAACATTGACCTCGAAATAGATCGATTTCATAACGCTCCCGGGACAAGAAGACAGAAATTTTGCTCAGAAACATATAGGGAACACGGTTTTATGTCAATGCAAAAAAGAAAAAACCGAATAAAAATTTGCGTGAAGCGTGGAAATTTGGTTGGCATCGGCACCGTGACTGCACGCTCACCCCGCCTTTCTCTAACCCCAAACCGCCACTGCTTTCGATTATACTTATTGTCACAGATTTTATCCGGGCCGGATGGAAAAGCAGTGGACATGCTCCTCTGGCAGGTTTATCGGCACACTGTTTTCCAGATGATTAACAATGATTTTATAAGCCGGCAAAAAAATTACGCCGAATTCATCGGCTGCGGCCAAAGTTTTATTGTCTCGATGACGACATGAGGACAAAGCCCAATGGCCAGGTTGTCCACATGATCTCTGAATTTCCGAAGAGTTGCTACCCGCAAAAATCCCGCATCGAAAAATAAAAACTGCCCAAAAAGCAAGATTCCATAATCGCTCTTAAAGAAAAGCATTATAATGAAAATTTCGGCACAAATATCAGCTGGAAGAGTTATTCGGAATGCTATTGAATTTGGGAATATTTTTTATCCACTTTGGCTTGGTATTAATTAGACATATACTGCTGTATAGCCGAATATGCATGGAAGTCGGGATTTACCAGATCTGCCCCAACCTGGACATCCTCAGGAGATTCGCAGACTCGCTGAGGAGCAATTTGCACCTTAATCGGCCAATTATAGCTGGGCAAGCGGAAGATGATGATGAACTTGTCCGTATCGCTATCACTATCCTTCTGGATTTCCAGCTTCGTCCCTTTGGGAACGGTAAATTTGATTCCGCCTATGGAGATGTCCAGGATATTAATTGCTCGAAAATCGTGTCGCTGCCACCGGGGATCACCGATGTATGCCGGAAGATCAACTTTCTTCCTTTCAAAACGGCGACAATTTTTTTTGGTCACCGGAAACTCTTCACTTTCCTTAATGTGGGTATTAACAATGATATCGACAACATCGGAGACATTGAGTTTTTTATCCTCGGCAATTTTATCCAAGGCATTGCTGATTTCTGAAGTGGTTTGAAAGCAGACCGTAGTTTCTTTGTCCATCCCGCTGATCCTCTTAAATTTACAAAAACTATAGCAAACTTCATACCAGCCATTCAACTATATGATACCACAAGAGATCATTGAATACCAGACCATAATGAAAGAAATAATTGTAAAGTCATTCGACAGCTATAATTAACTCTCCTCCACTTTACATAGAAATATCAAGTAATTACGATACAACAGGTGATTTCCGGCGATAGCTTAAGAATTGTAAAGGATTCCGACGATTTTACACGATTTTGTCTTTGTATCATCAGGAAAGTCAGATTCGTCGGCAAATAATTGTTACTTTCTCCCATAAATTTTTAATTTTCCCCGCCGAGACATTATGTATCTGTGAAAACGAACGGTCAGCCACCGATAATTTCGCTTTTATCCCGCTTACGCGGGACGAGCATTAATTCTCGTCAGCGAGCTCGCGAGGTGGTTGATTCCAAAGTCTGCCCGAACCGGATTAACCATATTTTAGTCACTAATTTATCATTCCCCGGTGCACAGACCGGAGAATGCCGGTTGACTCTTCAATCCAGAAGTATTATACAAACTGCAGTTTGACCAAATGTCTTTTCAATTAGGAGACGCACCCGGATTCCATCGTCCTTTATTGAACCTGAACATTTATTCGTCAAAGTAGATGCAGTTCAAATATTACTGAGACTTGATTGCTCCCAAAGAGTTGCAACCACCACTGAAGGGTGGCAAGTCCCTTTGTTCAAATTGTAGCCGGGTGTGCAGTTCGGATATTGCGGGGCATGATTGCTTCAACACCAAAGGAGTTTTGTTTGTAGAATATGCTGGGGAAAATATTATCGATATCAATGCTCGTTTTTATAGGGATAACTTTCCCTATTTTCTATTTGGGCGCGGTTATAATCTGGCTTCTGACATATCATCTGGATGCGCATTTACGACTCCTGCATTACTATACATGCTTCTGGGCATCCACCTATACATGGATTATGCCGACCTGGCGGATTAAGATCGACGGAAGAGAAAAATGCCGTAAAGGGGCAACCTACGTCATTGTATCCAATCACCAGTCGCAGCTCGACATCCTTGTTAATTTCCGCCTATTTTTATTTTATAAAATCGTCTCTAAGTCCGAAATGTTCCGGGTTCCTTTTATGGGCTGGAATATGAGGCTTAATCGATATATCGAGCTGGTTCGCGGGAATAAGGATGGTGTCAGAAAGATGATGGAAGACTGCGAAAAAGCCCTGGCGGAAAGTAATTCCGTATTCATTTATCCCGAAGGGACACGATCGCCCGACGGCGAGATTAAAGACTTTAAGTTGGGAGCTTTTATCCTGGCTAAAAAAGCGCAAGTGCCGATCCTGCCGATAGTATTGACAAATACGGGCAAAGCATTGCCGAAATGGAAAATGGAATCTTCGGGCATACACCGGATGAAGGAAAGAGTCCTGGATGAGATACCCTATGAAAAATTCGCCAAGCTCTCTGTGGAAGAAACCGCCGCTCTCGTCCGCGGGTTCATGATTGCCGAACTGGCCAGATTAAATGCCGAAGTCAAAAATGATGGTCTCGTAAAAAGTCCGTCACACCGGTGAAAACCGGTGTCCAGCGTTTTGTAGGTCTTTGATATATCTGGATTCCGGCTTTCGAGACTGTGTCGTAATAGGATAAATTGCCATTTCGTGTCCTCCGCTGGCGGAGGTGTCACGAGGTGACGGAGGTGGACTAAGGAGTGCCAATGTGTAAATTATTAATATTACAGCCACTTAAAAAACATCCACCCCCTTGCCCCCGCCAGCGGGGGACATTACGAATAGACTGCAATCAGCATCTGTCAATTGCGACACAGTCT
>JANYAY010000135.1 GCA_025361065.1 Deltaproteobacteria bacterium | reverse complement strand
AGACTGTGTCGTAATTACTTTTTTGTCATTCCGGGCAAGCGAAGCGCGACCCGGAATCCAGTAAAATTAATAAGTTCTGGATGCCGGTCTGCACCGGCATGACGACCATTGTGGTAATTTCCCTTATTGCGACACAGTCTCGAATGCCGGGGAGCCTCCTCCTTGCCACAGCTAGTGCAGGATAGTTCAACTTACCAATTCCGCTATGCTCCGCTTGCGGAATTGGAGTTTCACTGCCGCCGTGTTATCTTTTGAATGCAACTTGGTATGTGAATATCCTGTCCGGGGAGCGCTGCCTTATTGGGCATCGCTGAAAAGATTGTATTTAAAAACATCCTTCAGTAGATTGGCGTAATCACGCAGGGCCTGAATTCCGATAAGGCCATTGTTGGCGTCGATCGGTTGATCGAGTCCCAGTTGCGTTTTTGCCATAATTTCTTCCAGTCTTAGGTAATCCGGCAGAGAAGTTTTGACGTAGGCCAGATATTCATTAACTATAGCGAGGTGCTGCGGGGAATATGTTTCGCAGTAGCGCTTTTGGGCGTCTGTTAATTGCCGATTAACTTCATCAATGCGGGCTTCCTGCGCTTTACTGATTACGGCTCCACTCAGCGAGGATGCTTTACGCTGCAGGGGATCTACTTCCTTTAACTTCATGGCCTCGGAACTTTGCGCAAGCAGGCGCAGTCTGCTTGTTAAACCGGCTTTGCGGGCTTCAAGCCTTTCGTTTATTTCTTTTTGCTCCATCTGGAGGTCGTATGTTAATTTTGCCTGTTGTTGAGTCTCCTGGTAACGTTGGGGATCGGCCTGTAATTTGGCAGCCGCATCCGCACTATGAGCCAAAGCCCATGCCGTCTTTTCTTCCTTGCTCATCTTTTTTAGTTTTTTTGTATCTTCCGGAGTAACACCGTATTGCTGCATCATCTGAGCGGCCATTGCTTTTCTTTCTTCTTTGGTCATTTTGCCGCTTTTGGGGGGAATTATTCCCGGTTGGCCGGCCCGCGTCATCATGTTGGCCGCTATCTTATCACGATTAGCATCAACATAAGTCTGAGAAGCTTTTCTTCTTTGTCGTATGTCCTTATCCATTTTATCGAGGATGTCCTGGACTGCCGTCAGATAGCCTGTTTTGTCGGCGGCCTTCAGATTACAAACATTCTGAGGCGGCGCAGGCATTGTCTGCAGATAAGATTCGGGTGTTGATTGAGCGTAGGCAAAAGAAGCAAAGCAAAGAGTGGTCAGCACAAAAAAAATCTTTTTCATTTTTATCACCTGTATTGATTGAATTTCGTTGTCGCTTAATTTCGCCCGCTGACTATACAAAGATAGAATTTAGGCGTCAAGATGTTTCCTCCGGTTTACTTTCCCGTAAAACATTATGACCTGGTGTTGACGTAATGAACTGTTAATTATGGCCTTATTGTCCCGCTGCTGCGGGACGAGCGTTATTTCTACGCAGCTTGCTGCGAGGTGGTTGATTCAGCGTATTAACGAATAATTTACAAAAACACATTAATATTGTAATGTTTTCATTACATTCGACGAATGAGACTGTGTCGTAATAGCAAGAAGCACTATAAAAGCAGTCATACCGGCGAAAGCCGGTATCCAGAACTTGCTGAAAATACTGGATTCCCCCGTATCAAGTACGGGGCAGGCTCTTCGTCGCGCTTCGCTGGAATATAATTCGGCGTATGCTGAGGAATGACGAAAAGTTAATTGTAATACAGTCTCGAATGCCGGGATTTAAAAAGACAAAGAACAGCACAACTATTGGTTTCAGGAAAGGAAGCATTATGCAGACCGCAGCAGACAAATTACCGATGCCGGATGATCTGAAAAGATGTGTGGAATTTCACGGGCATATCTGTCCCGGCCTGGTTTATGGTTACCGGGTGGCCAAAGAGGCCATGGAACTGATGGATCTGCGGCGGGCCACTGATGAGGAAGTGGTGGCTATCTGTGAAAACGATTCCTGTGCCGTTGACGCCCTTCAGGTAATGCTCGGCACTGTCGCGGGCAAGGGCAATCTGATAATAAAGGATTTCGGGAAGAATGCCTATACGGTGCTGAACCGCTCCCGGCGGCAGGCCTATAGATTTTCCCGCAAGACTAATTACGAATACAAAGGTAAGGATAAGAGTACGTTTGACCGCCTGGAGGCAGCTTTTGCCGCCGGGCAGGCCTCCGAAGATGAGCGGCGGGAGCTTAGGCGTCTGAAGGTGGATGATCTGCTCACGCGTCCCTTCGGGGATATCTTTGTAACCACGGAAGTGCCCTTCGAAGAGCCTCTCTATGCGCAGCTTGATCGGTCTGAACCTTGTGCCTTTTGCGGCGAGATGACTATGGCGGCAAAAATGGTAAAGCTAAGTAATGGCAGGCTCGCCTGCATTCCCTGCTCGCAAAAAAGCTGACCTGACCATCCGAATCTTGCAGCGGTTTTCGACTGCGGTTTTCAACTTGACTTCAGCCCGGTTTAAGTTTATTTTATCCCTGGTAATACCACCAGCCACTTCGGGAAAGGGCGATAAATGCTCGAACCATTGATTGAACCGATAAAAACAGACAGCCTCAAAGATGTGTTTGTTCTGCGTTTTGAGGAATTGATTCTTTCCGGAAAACTGAAAATAGGTCAAAAGCTTCCGTCGGAAAGGGAGCTGGCCCTTCAGCTGCGCGTGAGCCGTCCTGTAGTGCACGAAGGCCTGGTGGAACTGGCGTCACGCGGGCTTATCTCGCTCAAACCACGCTTTGGGGCCATGGTGAATGATTACCGGAAAGAGGGATCAATAACTCTTCTTTCCTCGCTGGTACAGTATCAAAAAGGAAAACTGGAGCCGGAGCTTATGGAAAGCCTGCTGCAGATGAGGATGCTTCTGGAACCGTCATTTGCCCGCTTTGCTGCGGAAAACCGGACGGAAGAGCAGATCAGGGAGTTTTACGAAATACTCAAGAAAGAAGAATCCACTGATTATAAGCATATTCAAACTATAACGGATCTGGATTTTGAATTTCATCTCCTTGTGGCGATGGCTTCGGGCAATGCCGTCTATCCGCTGCTGCTCAATTCCTTTCGTCAGATCTACACTAACCTTTCCGGTCAGTTTTTTTTAGATTCGCAGGTTATCCGCGTGGTGCATAAGTATCACCGGGATATGGTTCAATCTCTGGAAATAAAGGATGGGAAGAAGGCTGTTTCCGTCATGAAGGCAATACTTCAGCACGGAGAGAAGCATCTCCGCAAAATGATTAATAGAGAATAACAGATATTTTAACATCTCTTGGTAGTGTCAAAAGTTTTATGAAAACTAGCACGGATAAATGAAAAGAGAGATAGGATTTGGTTCGGGAGTAAAAGCAAGAGCCATTTGACATAGCGATAATGTTTGTCGGAAGATTTCAGGCAAACTTAGGCCATAA
>JANYAY010000134.1 GCA_025361065.1 Deltaproteobacteria bacterium | reverse complement strand
AGACTGTGTCGTAATTACTTTTTTGTCATTCCGGGCAAGCGAAGCGCGACCCGGAATCCAGTAAAATTAATAAGTTCTGGATGCCGGTCTGCACCGGCATGACGACCATTGTGGTAATTTCCCTTATTGCGACACAGTCTCTTTCGCCGGTATGACTATTAAAATGGTTATGCAAAGCTCTCAACCTATACTTTTCTATTTTTCGCGGAAGAAAACTGGTCGAATAATGTCCCCATCATTCTGCCGACATCAAAAAGAATCTCAGCGGTGATCCCGTCCAGAAAACCCAGAGCGGAAGCATTGGACTTATTAAAAATGACTCTGGCCGCGTCAGCCGAACACATATTGGTCTGTTCGGCGGCATCCAGATGCGATTCGAGATCCATTTTTTGGAAAACATTGATTAACTCCCCGCCGAATTGGTCGAGGAAAAAATAGAAAATTTCATTGTGTCTTTTTTCTACCTGGCGCATATAGCTGCCCAGTAACTCGGATACAGAGCTTTTCGCAGCCTGTCCTTCGCCGGCACCGAGTAACAGGGCCTCCCGGAAAGGTGGAAAACCTTCGCGAAAACGTCGTTCGACGTATACTTCATAACCTTGATGAACGGATGAGACAATCGGAACGAGCTTCCGCGATGAAAACATATATTTGAACAACAACCGGCCGGGCAAAGCTTTAACATGAAACGGATTGCCCAAATCCGCCAGGTAGTGAGCCGCACGGGACAGATAACGCCAGCCCCAATAATCGTTGCCGCTTTCCAATGCCATTTGGGCAAAATTCATCAGCAGGCGGAATGATTCGGGAGCTATTCCAAATGTCCTGCCGAGTAACCTAAATTGCATGTGCCGCCAGCCATGAGATCCGCCGGTGATTTTCTGATTTTTATGGAGATAAAGATCACTGTCCGGATTCAGATCCAACTCCGTGCTGTAAATAACCAGAACCTTCCAGGGTTCAATGGTTTTATCTAAAGGCGGTTCAGAGCTAAACTCGCCATTGCGTTCGGAATAGCTGAAAGACCATAGAGGATCCAACTTGCGGACTTCCCGGTAATTTTCTTTGTATAAATCGACATGATTCGGTCCGACAGGCCAGATCTGATGGCCGATATGAGGATTTGGTTTTACCGGTACCTGTGGAAGCGCCATAAGTCCGGCAATAGTCTGCGCAGAAAAGTAGGTAATATATTCGTGGGAGAACCAGGGCGCCCAGGCCGAAGGCAAGCGGGGATCGTCGTGCAGAAAAAAATCCAAGATTATAAATTCTCCCAAATACTTCCCAATCCGGCAGTCCCGTAAGCGGGACCGCCGGATTTATCCCAACTATATATTAGAAACTAGATTTTAAAATCGGTTTTCTTGCTCCAGACCCCTAACGCCACGCCCAGTTCTTCATGTTCCTTGGCGTACTCTTCGAGTTTGATGCCCGAGACTGCGGCATCGATGGCCTGCCTGAGCGCGCGAGCTCCCGCTTTCGGTCCTTGAGGATGGGCATGAATGCCGCCACCCGAACCGATCATGATATCTCGGCCCACAGCGTTTACAATATCGGCTACATTGGCCGGTGTGATGCCGCCGGAGGGCATGGGCATGGTGGCCTTCAGGTTGCCCATGGGGTAGGTCAGGTTGCGCACCGTATTCATAAAACGATCATGCATGTATATGGCTTTTCCACCCATGGAGAAAGGCAGAACAACAGAGTCCGCACCGCATAGACGGGCAAACTTGCCGAGAATGATCGGTGAAGAAATACCCTGGTAGGGCGACATATAAAACGCCCCGGCCAGATCCATGTGAGCCAATATGGGTACGTTGATAGCCGGATCGTCGGCCAGTGCGCGCATAGCCTCGGGACCTACGGCCAGATAGTTGACCATCATGCCGTTTACTCCCGCATCAACGCAACGGTGCGCCAGATCGAACATCCGCGGCAGGCGGTCAGTGACATTTACGGTATAGATGGTATGTTCTCCGGTTTCTTCATACACTTCTTTTTCGATTTTCATGTAAGCTTTAACTCTTTTGACGGCGTCGTTGTAACGCATATTGGCGATCAATTCATCGTCCTTGATCACGTCGCAGCCGCCCAGTGCCGCTTCTCTAAAGAGTTGCGCGCCGACTTCCAGAGGATAGCCGCTGCAAGGCTTGATCATGTTATTGAGCAAGGGACGGCCTTTTTTGACACCAAGCACTTTCCACCAACCGTCAGTACCAAATTTCGGACCGTTATACTGATCCAGTGTGGTTTTTGGAATTCTCAAATCCAGCAGCTTGAAGTTGGGCACCATCGAGATATTGCCGATAACAGCGGTCAGCATCATGGGCAGTTGATCTTCAACGTTGGCCGCGGGAAAGGCAATCTGCAGAATATACTGTCTCTCCGTAACTTCCGGCGGCACAGCATATTCATAATACGGGGCCTCATAGACGCCGATTACCTTCGCTACATGACCGGCGCGTACCTCCGGCGTTTCACCGGGCACCGGGACCCAGGTACCGGTGGTCTGCTCGATGGCAAGAACCTGCCCCAGAATTGACATATCCCAACCTTTATCAGCCTTGATCCAGTAGGTGGCGATCACATGATCTTCCATATCAATGCCTTCAGGCAAAGCAATGGGTTTGTCAGCGAAAGGGCCTATTACTTTTTTTGTGACTTTCCGGCTTTTGTTTTTTTCCATGGTTTTCTGCTCCTTATAGGATAAATGATTTATCTTCAACTCCTGGGAATCAGCGAAAGCAAATATTCCCAGATTTCCAACGTTTTCTTCAAAGCTTCATCATCGTGCTGCATGCATGTATACATGCGGGTTCCGGCCAGAGTACATAGACCATGAGCCATTGTAACGACTTGATAGTCATCTGCGACCTGCTTCCGGGTGAGAATCTGGGTGAGGGCGTCGGGAGCAGTCAGGTCCACGGAGAAGAATGCAGTCGTCATGTAATGCATGATTGCACCGAAATTATAGACAAAAAATCCCAGGTCGGGGCGTGTCGCGAACAGATCATTCAAGGCTTGAGTAAGCCTGTCGCCGTAAGCGGTGGCCTTCCCCACGGCGTCATGCTCGACCATGAGTTTCAGGGCATGGTAACAGGCCGCCATGGAAATGGGGTTTGCGGCCAGTGTGCCGCCAACAAAGACTTTTTCACCGAGGCTGCCTGCGCAGACTTTCATGACATCTTTTCTCCCGGCCACCGCTCCCGATGAGGGATAGCCGTGCGTAATGATTTTGCCCAGCACAGTCAGGTCCGGCATAATATCGTATAACTTCTGCGCTCCACCCATATCCAGCCGAAAGCCGGTAACTACTTCGTCGAAGATCAACAGTGATCCATACTGGTCACATAGCCTGCGGATCGTTTTATTCCAATCGGGATGAACCGGATGAGCGCCGGACTCGCCGCCGACAGGTTCCACCATAATTCCGGCGACTCCGCCTTTATCCTGATTATCTTTGAAGGCTTTCTCCAATGCCTCGAAGTCATTGGGTGGAACATCAACGATGTGGGTAAAACATTCAGCCGGAATCCCTTTGGATTCCATGGCCCCGGTCTGTGGTATATGAACTGAATAAACCATCTGATCAGACCATCCATGATAGCTGCCGCCTATCTTGATGATCTTGATTTTTCCGGTAAAAGCCCGGGCAATGCGAATAACGGCCATATCCGCTTCGGTGCCGGATTGGAGGAAACGGACCATATCCACACCGGGCATGTGTTTGATAATTTCCTCAGCGGCCAGAAGCTCATATTCCGAGGTCAGGCCATGACCCGGTCCCTTTGTCCTGATGATATCGATAATCTTTGAATCCAAAGGTTCAAACGCATGCCCTAAGATAATGGGTGCTCCATACATGAGATAGTCGACATAAACGTTACCGTCAACATCCCACACCTTATAGCCTTTGGCCCGGTCCATGGCCAACGGGAAAGGTTTGTTCTGGCTTAAGTTATGCTCAACACCGCCGGGAATAATCCCTTTGGCTTTCTCGAAAATCTCTATCGACCGTTTGCAGCGCTCGGCGTAGAGCTTATGTTCAGAGGCCAGTTTATCTTTCGGGATCGGGTGCGTAGGCCTCGCTAGAAGCTCATTTCTTCTTTTTAATATTTCTTTATATTCCATAATAAAATTTATCCTCCTGCTTATGTATTGTAAATATGATCTTACTTACAAACTCCGGGTGCGTGCTTATTCAATCGTGCACATGCTTTTCTTTGGGTGTTGTAATAGTTAACAAATTCCTTGAACAATTCATCGTAGATTTTGCGGTTGTCCGGGTTGGGATTATATTCGGCCTTTATTTGAATATACTGAGGAATATCCTCCACGGTGATGTATTTCAGGGCAATCGAAGCGAGGAATGCCGCACCCCGGGCGTTGGAAGAGATCGGGTCTTTGACCTGGCGGATTTTCCTGTTGAACACATCGGCAAAAATTTGCGACCAGATATTGGAATTGGCGCCGCCGCCAATGAAGTTCAGATACTCAAAAGGCCTGCCCATGAATTTCTCCACGGGTCCGAGCAGCCACTTGGCGTTGAAAGCCACACCTTCATAAACAGCCCGGGCAATGTCCTCCCGCGTATTTTCCAGAGATAGATTAAACAGGGAAGCCCGGATATGGCAGTCGTCCACCGGAGAGCGCTCTCCGTAAAGCCAGGGAGTAAAGATCACATTGTTGGCGCCGGCCGGAACGCGCTCCACGATTTTATCCAGAACTTTAAAAATATCCGGTGCACATTCTTCCTGCAACAGTTCATCGTTGTGATACAAAACATTGTCTCTGAGCCATGTGAGGCATTTACCGGCGCATTCCTGTTCGGAGAGAATGATATAACGGCCCGGGATGGGACTGGGGAAAGAACCGAAATTATGAGAGATATCCGTCCTCTTGAAAGGAACATGAGCTGATATCCAGGATGATGTGCCGATATAAATATGACCTTCGTAGTTCCGGACAGCGCCTGACCCGACGCCGGCGGAGGGTACGTCCGGAGTGCCGCCGATTACCGGCGTGCCTTCTTTCAAACCCAGTTCGGCAGCTATTTCCTTTTTTAACGGGCCGAGGATATCCATCGCTGAAATCAGATCGGGCAGTTTTTCCCTTTCGATTGTGGCCAGCTTCAATAGTTTGTCCGAATAAACGACATGCGACGGATCACGATTATCGGTAACCCAGTGGAGAAGGATCGAATCATAGGTGGCGGCAAATTTGCCGGTGAAACGAAAATTGATATAATCTTTGGGTTCGAGAAATTTATATGTCTTACGATATAAGTCGGGACGGTTATTTTTCAGCCAAAGAATATGGCAAAGTGAGTCCTTGCCGGATTTTGCGGGAGCGCCCCCGGTCATCTTCAGCCATGTCATCATCTTCAGCAGAGGATATCCGTCGATTTTGATGAGACCTTTCAATATGTCCTTTACCGCCTCAGAGCCCCGGCAATCCATCCAGATGATGGCATTCATCAAATGTTTGCCCTCTTGATCAAGGGCAACCGTACCGGACCATTGGGAGGTCACGCTCACGGCAACAATATCATCAGGCGAAACCAGATTTTTACTGATTACTTTTTTCGCGGTGGACATAATAGCGTTCCACCAGCCTTGCGGGTCCTGCTCTGCGCCGCCGTCGGGAAGCAAAATAACCGGGGTATCTTTAAACTCGCTGTCCACCACTTCTCCATACACGGAGATTAAGGCGGTCTTGGGGCCGGATGTCCCCAGATCAACGGCCAGTATATACTTGTCTTTGCTTTCCAAGATTTCACCTCATGTTTTCAAGTTTTGCTTCAAACAGGCGAACAGCTATTTTTTACATCATCCGGCGTTTTAAAATTTAACCCGTGTAAATACAAAATTTACCCTGTTACACAACTCATTGCATTATCAATAATTGTCTTCAATGTAATGTCCGGGTCATCGGATATTTGATAAAGAATGCCGCTGTTCTGCAGCGAAATGATGCCATGCAACGCGCTGATGCTTTGAATGGCTAAAAATTTCGGGTCACCCGGATTTAAATCCGGTCTGGTTTCCCGATATTCTTTAATTATTTTTATGGCATAAAAAAGACCCTTCAGTGAGCTGCGGAATTCATCGAATGAGATCTCTTCCTGAGGTGTACCGATATAGTCGCTGTGTTGTCGGATAGGCCTGTTGAACATAATATCGTAGATATTGATGTTGTTTGTGCCGAACTCCACAAACGCATAAGCCATTTTCTTGCAACGATCCAGCGGTGTATCGGTCATTTCAACATCATAATTGATCTTGTCGTAAAGCATGATAAACGCCTTCTTATGGATGGCAATCAGGAGTTCATCTTTACTGGCATAGTAATTATAAATATTCGCCGCGGTCATTTTCATTTTCGAGCCGATTTTAGCCATAGAAAGGCTTTCATATCCGTTTTTCACGATAATTTTGAAGGCACAATCAAGGATTTGGTCGCGAACTGCATCTACTTCTTCAACACTTCTGGTCATTTTGGGCATGATGGAAAACAAGTACCTTTCGTTAATTTAACGGCATTAAGTTAACATGGTTAATTTTTAAAGTCAATAATTATTTTATCTTTCTGCACTGTTTTGCAAAAAATAATCATAAATACGGTTTCTATTTATTTAACATTTTTAAGGGTATAAATATCAAAGACCAATTTCCAATTCTGAAACAATGGCTGGAGATATATTTATTTCCCAGCTTCAGGTATGAGGCAGTCCATACAGGTGATGGTGCCAGGCAGGTATTTACCGTCCCCTCAGCCAGGATCGGGAAGGCTGGAATAGTCCACTGTAAGAATACCTTAAGGCGGAATCAGACTTTTAAATCACATCCGCCTTAACCATCTTGGACTCTTTTAGTTTGAGAATGATAAATACATTTATTATCATAAGTGCAAGGAAAACAAGCATTGCCGGCGTCTTGGAGGCGCCGGCCGCCGTCAATATATCCATCCCGAAGACAAAGATGATTCCTGAAATCTGCCCTGCGAGCATCAGCAAGCCCTGCGAGGTGGCCTCAGGGGCCGGATAGCTTATCTCCGCGCTGTACTGGTAACAGATAGGCCCGCCCGCCATAAGGAAGAAACCGAATATGAGGCATGATGCCAGGAGCGTTCCATAATTACCGGCAAAAGTCATTCCGACTAATCCGGGAATAGCACCGATAGACGCGATAACTATGAAAATCTTTCTTTTGCGCATTTTATCGGAAAGCACCGGCAGGATGGAAGCGCCGACGATGCCGCCAACCATCATTAACGCCCCCGCAATTCCGGCTTCCGTAATGGTAAAGCCGCGCGGACTGATGATTTGTTCTATCCAGGTAGTTACCGCGTTAAAAATTCCCAGCGCTACGAAAAAGAAGATGATAAGATAGATCATATCCTTCTGCTTGTAGATATGTTTCAGACCGGCGAAGACCGCAATTCGTTCGTCATGGCCGGCAGGGCAGGGCGGCGTGGGAGGATTCTCTCTGTTCAATATTAAAAAGATAACGGCACCGGCCATTGTGGTGATACCATAGATCAGCAACATCCTTTCCATGCCGTACATTTTAAAGAGAATCGGCGTGAGCGCCATTGCGATAATAATTCCCACAAATTGGGCCAAAACACTTATTCCGGCCTGGGTAGCCCGCTCATGCAGAGGAAACCAGCGGACTCCAACCTTGGTAACAGAATTCAAAATGAAGGGCTGTCCAACGGCGATCCCGATTTGCGCGATGATGACCATATCATAGTTTGCTCCGTAGATTCCTTTCATAAGTCCGAAGATACCCATAAGTGCGGCACCGATCCCGATGCCTGTACGAATACCCCAGGTGTCAATAATATATGAAGCCGGAAAGGATACGAAGAGATAGACAATCATGAAGATCAGCGAAAGAAGATCAATTTGCAAAGCAGGTACTTTGTAAAAGGCGACTGCTTCGCTGGTGATAGGTGCAAAGGCAATCCATTGTATCTGCATCAATGCGTTGATCAGAAAATACACGAAAAGCACTACCCATCTATAGCTGTAAACCTTAATGTTCTGCTCCATCTGCATCAACCTCCCTTTTTATCCCGCTCACGCGGGACGAGCGTTAATTCTACGCAGCTTGCTGCGCTATAATGACGTTCATTTCATATCTTGACAGCTTGCTGCGAGGTGATTGATTTTATCTCACAAAACACTGACAATTGTCGGTGATGGGGCATGAGGGCGGAGGCCCCACACCATTGGCTTTGCAACAAAGTTGACAAATTGCAGCATGCAGCATCTCCAATGCGAGAAGAGCAATTCACGTTATGGATGGACGGGAGCTAATGACATTGTCAGGAGTTGCCGTCCTTCAAGAAAGCCACCGGAAAGGCTGGTGGCTGTTTACTTTTACTAAGTTGAAAAAGACTTGCTTTTCAGAAAAGGCTGATTAAAATCATAACTTAACGCTATTAAATTAATATGGTTAAATTATAAAGTCAATAAATATTTTTTTAATTTATTGTATTATGCAGTGTATAAAGATACCTGATTTTTTTCTTGACATATATAATATTAATATATATACAAACAGCCATAGTTTTTCATCGCGTCTTGTTTGGGAAGGGTTCGACAATCTTCAGGCGTCGAATGTTCTACGGTTCAAAACGTTTCCTTGGCATTTTAGGGTGAATCAATGTCCGTCCGCTTCGCTATTCTGGGTTTACTTCACTACCGCAACATGCATGGTTACGAGATCAAGCATCACATTGAGAGCCATTTCGGCCATATGTGGACAATCAACTATGGCCAGATCTATCCGAACCTGAAATCAATGGAAGAAGAAGGCTGCATCACCCTTGCCGATGTGACGCCCTCGGAACGGGGAGGACCACATAAAAAGCTTTATGCGATTACCCCTGCAGGACGGGAGAAATTCAATCGTTGGCTGGAAAGCGAAGAGGATTCCAGGATGTCCCTGCGCGATCCCTTTCTTATGCGTTTTATCTTTTTTAGTTTCGGCGACAGGGAGCAGGCGGTCGCCATCATCGACAAACAGATCAAAATCTATGAAAAACAATTGGAAAATCGTCAGCAACACCTCGAACAATGGCAGGAGCGGGGAGAATATGTCCGCCTCGTTGCCGAACTAGGTGCAGAATTCAATCAATTGTATGTTCAGTGGCTCAAGCGGGCCCGGCAGGAAATACTGGATAAGCGGGAAACGGAAGGGTAGTAATACGTTTAAACCGGTTGTGTCGGGAGAAAATGAAAAAAACAGGCTCAATGATCCATCAACATCCGGAGTAAAGGATAGTGCGAAGGGGAATAGGATTCAACAGTACCACATACGAAGGAGGGGCTATGATGTACAAGGGGATCACACTGGTTACCGGGGCCGCCGGCTTCATGGGCAGCCATCTTGTTGAATATCTCGTCTCTTTGGGGGTTCGCGTCCGGGCAACCGCCCGACCACGCAAAGATACTTCCTTCTTCGACAATCTGGGTGTCGAGTACATCCCCGCCGACCTGACCCAGCCGGACACACTGCCGCCCCTGCTTGCCGGTGGAGTGGACCGGATCTTTCATCTGGGTGCCATCTGCAATTTTTCCACACCTTATGAGAAACTTTATCCCACAAATGTAGCCGGAGTGGATCGCTTTACAAAGCTGGCATACGAAGCCGGAGTATCGCGCTACATACATGTCGGCTCAACGAGCGTTTATGGCCCTTACCGGGGAGTTCCCTTCCGTGAGGAAGGCCCCCGCGATCCCCAGGACAACTACGGCAGAAGCAAGCGGGACGGCGAGGATGTTATCTGGAAGCTAATCCGCGAAGGATTCCCCGCTGTCATCACCCGCCCGTGCACCGTCTACGGCCCCCGCTGCAATGACGGCGCAGGCAAAGCCTTCTCCCGTCCAACATCCATCGCCGCGGTTCCGGGTAATGGCCGGCAGCGCCTTTCCAACATTCGGGCCGAAGACGTGGCGGCTTCCGTGGAGCACCTCTCTCACCTTGACTCGGCAATCGGTCAGGCCTACAACATCGCCGAAGACACGAACCCGACCCTGGAAGAGGCCCTTACCCTGGCCGCGGAGACTTTTGGAACGAAGGCCCCGAAGCTGCACCTTCCTCTCTGGCTTCTCAAGATAGTTGCCCAAATCGACGGCCGTCTTTCCGCCCCTAAGGGCCGGATCCCCGATCTCGAATATGACGCCGTGCGTTACCTTTACGATGATTACATCGTGGACAATACCAAACTCAAAGCAACGGGGTACAAGCTCCGTTATCCCGATTTCGGGAAATCCATGAAACAGATAAAATCCCTGCAAAAAATATAGGGAGATTGAGAACCTGCCTGCGCGCAAGATCAGGTGTGCAAATAAAAATAGTTAAGATCTCAACATATAAAGGAGGGAAGATCATGGGACAAGTAGTTGTCATTACCGGGCTGGCTGATGGAATGGGGCGTGATGTAGCTAAGTTGCTGGCACGATCCGGCGATACTATCGCCGGATTCGACGTGTCGGCGGCAGGTGTTGCCTCGCTGGAAAAAGAACTGAACGAAATTTCCGGACCTTCTGCCAAGAAGCACTATCTTGTGCCTCTCAATATCACCGACCGGCCGGGAATTCTGCGTTTTCGGGATGAAGTGCTGGCTAAATACGGCCGGGTCGATACGGTCCTTTCCAACGTAGGGATCGGATTCTTCAGCCCCTTCGAGGAAGTCGATCTGGAAGCGGCTCTCCAATGTCTGGATATCAATATCATCGGGACCGCGGCAATATTTCAGGCTTTCCTTCCCACTATGCGCCGCCAGGCTGGCGGAAAACTTATCGCCATGTCCTCCCTTGTAGGTCAGGTTCCCTTTCCTTTCGAGTCGATTTACTCAGCGAGCAAATTCGCTGTTGAAGGCATGGTCATGTCTCTGCGCTACGAGGTTGAACCTTTTGGTATCCGTGTAGCCCTGATCCAGCCCGCACAGGTGTCGACTACCTTTGCCGCAAAAATTCATAAGTTGCCCCCGGAAAATTCTCCCTACAGGGACCGTGCCCGGCGTTTCATTGCGCGGGATGATGTATTGATCAAGTCAGCACCCACACCACTCCAGGCTGCCAACAAGATCGCCCGCATTGTTCATCAGGACCGCCCGGCCTTCCACAACCAGGTGGATTTCATGAGTACCGTTTTCCTGATACTGAATCGTTTCCTGCCTGTCCGGTTGCGGGATGCGATCCTGATCAATCACATGGATATTAAATAGACTCAAGGCAAATACTGTCGCGACAAATCCTTGGAGATGAAGGCGGTTACAGGACACAAACTGTTAGTATCGGGGCTGCTCGCGGATGCAGTAGGAGAAAATCGCGGGACAGCAGTTCCGCGGCAGGAAGGATAAAGGAGAAACATATGACAACACAGGCCAGTTCAGTTTATATAGTTCCGGCGACGCGCGTGAGCCGTCTGCGGGAACTGATAGTACACGCTCCCCAGGAAGTATGCATTGAGCGAGCCCGTTATCTCACGGAGGCGATGTCGCATCACTGGGACAAACCCTCTGTGACGCGGATGGGTCTTGCTCTGGAGCACATACTGAGCAACATCACCGTCATCATCCGCGAAGACGAAATTATTGTCGGGTGCCGGACTTCCAAGCTCAAAGGAGCGCCCCTGTTTCCGGAAAACAAGAGTCGCTGGATTGAGGGAGACCTGGACAATTTCGATCACCGCGTCCTCCAGAAGGCCCTCATCACGGAAGAAGAAAAACGGGAGCTCCGGGAGAACATTCTGCCATTCTGGCGGGGGAAAACGGCAGAAGAACGTTTTGAAGAACTTGTTCCCGCGGATGTGGCTACCGATATGGACAAATACATCTTTACCATGATGTTGGAGATCACATACGGCATCGGTCATTTCACTATGGACCACCCCCGGATCCTGCGGGATGGACTCTCCGGTGTCATAGCAGATGCCCGAGCCCGCTTAGAAGCCCTGCCGCCGGAAGAAAAAACGGGGGGGAAAGGGAATTTTTACGAGGCTGTCATTCGCTCTCTCTCGGGAGCTGTTGCTTTCGCCAAACGCTACGCGGCGCTGGCGCGAAAACTTGCCGGAGAAGATGCCACACCGGCGCGGCGTGCGGAGTTATTGGAAATTGCCCGCGTCTGCGAGCACGTTCCCGAGCACCCGGCCCGTACCTTTTACGAGGCCATCCAGTCCGTGTATTTCATCCATCTGATCTCCCAGATCGAGTCGGGGGGCAATTCCATCTCTCTGGGACGGATTGACCAGATCCTTTATCCGTATTACGAGGCGGATCTGGTGGCGGGCAGGATCACACCGGATCAGGCCCGGGAACTGATGGCGCTCCTCTTCATCAAAACCAACGAGATATGGAACGTTCTGGAAGAGGCTTTTATCCCCGGAGGCGAGGGAACGGAAGGAAAAACGACCCAGAATGTTACTGTCGGCGGTATGGACATCCGGGGCAACGATGCGACAAACGCGCTGAGTTTCATCGGTCTTCAAGCCTTTGCCGATATCCGGACCGTACAGCCCAACTTTGGCGTCCGGCTTTGCGCCAATTCGCCCGCTGAGTTTGTCCTGCAGGCTGCCCAATATGCGAAAGAAGCCTTGCCGCTTCATTTTTTCAGCGATGAGGCTATTGTTCCGGCCCTGGTCAGAGCCGGCCACACATTGGAGGATGCACGCAACTATGGTGTCGTGGGGTGCCTGGAACCCAGCGCCCAGGGGAAGTCCTTCTGCTCGACCTTCGCCGTTCAGTTCAGCGGGATCAAGTGTCTGGAATTCGCCCTGACCAACGGCATCGACAACATATTCGGTTATCCTGCCGGTTTGGAGACGGGAGACCCTGCGGCCTTTACCTCCTTTGACGAAGTCTGGCGGGCCTATGACAAGCAGATGAATCATTTTCTGGGACAGATGATGAAGGGCATGGCCGTCCTGGACCAGGTCGTTGCGGATCTGGTTCCTTCGCCGTTCGCCTCGGCCATGATCGACGGCCCCCTGCAAAAGGGGCTGGATCTCACCCGGGGAGGGGCAATATACAACGCCACGGGAGTGCAGCTGATTGGATTCGCCAACGTCGCGGACAGTCTCTATGCATTGAAAAAAGCCGTTTTTGAAGACAAATATTGCACCATGGCCGAGCTCGTCCGCTGGCTTGCCGAAGACTGGCAGGACGCGGAACCAAAGCGCCGCTTCTTTCTGGAGAAGATGCCCAAGTACGGCAATGATGAAGACGCAGTTGATGCCATGGCCGCGAAAGTCATGGCTCATTTTTGCGACTGTCTGCAGCCGCACGTTAATTTCCGGGGCGGGTCCTTTTGGCCCGGAGTCTTTTCCGTAGGCTTCCATCTTGCCTTTGGTTCTTTCACGGGAGCAACACCGGACGGCCGCAGTGGCGGCGATATACTGGGCAACGGGATCACGCCTGCTAATGGCCGCGCACTCAAGGGGCCCACGGCGGTAATGAATTCCGTGACGAAACTGCCCCTGTTCATGGCGACCAATGGCGTTAACCTGAATATGCGCTTCTCGGGGAAACGCCTGGAACCGGCTATCCTGAGCGCCCTGATCCGCGGATATTTCCAGAAAGGGGGCGTCCAGGTACAGTTCAATATGATCGACTCCGACATCCTGCGGGATGCCCAGTCACATCCGGAGCAATATCAGGATCTCGTCATCCGGATGAGCGGCTACTCAGTGACGTTTGTCGATCTGAGCGATACGGCGCAGAATGAAATTATCAATCGTATGGAATATGTCATTTAAGGTAAGGGGAGAAGTGACATGAAATCCGGGCAGAAGATTTTTTACGGATGGTGGATCGTCGCCGCCGGTTGTTTCCTCAACTTTGCCGGTATCGGCATTATCATGAATACCATGGGAGTATTTATAAAGCCTGTCGCCGAATCCCTCGGGTTCACCCGGGGCGGCTTTACGCTTTACTTCACGATTGCCGCGCTCGCCATGATGATTATGGCCCCGGTCATGGGCAAACTTCTGGAACGTTACGACATCCGCCTGATCATGACGATCTGCACTACGATGATGGCGGCCAGTTTCGCTCTCTTCTCGCAATGCCGGACACTGACGCAGTTTTATGTTGTCGCGGTCTTTCTGGGGATCGGGAGCGCCGGATCGCACATCATTCCCGTGTCCCTGATGATCACCAATTGGTTCATCGACAAGCGGGGGCTCGCTATGGGGATCGTTTTTGCCGCCACCGGTGTCGGAGGACTTATCTTCAATCCTCTGGCCAACTGGATCATCATGAATTACAGCTGGCAGGCCACCTATCTTATTTTTGGTCTCATCATCGGCGTCTTTTCCATTCCGACGGCGATCTTCATTGTTCGCGCCAGACCGGTTGACAAGGGACTGCTCCCCTTGGGCGGGGAAGCGGCGCTGGCGCGGCAATCCCAGGCAGAGCAGGGGGGACTGACGGCGACCCAGGCGTTTAGCTCCGGCGCTTTCTGGCTGCTCGCGCTTATCATCCTGCTTGTCGCCATTGCCAACATGGGTGTTCTGCACCACATCGTTCCCTATCTGACCGATATGGGCTTTTCCTCAACGACGGCGACAGCGCTCATGTCCCTGCATATGGCCATGCTGGTGTTCGGCAAGGTGCTGGCCGGCGGGCTCGCCGACCGGTTCGGGCTGTTAAAGAGCTATCTTACGCTCATGATCGGCCTCATGGTCTCCATTGCCCTTTTATATGGAGCGCAGTTGATGTGGGTAGCCGTCGTCTTCAGCATTATGTTCGGCTTCTCCATCGCCGTCCGGACGGTCCTGCCGCCACTCATGACGGCCAAGGTCCTGGGCCAGAAACACTTTGCCGTCATCTACGGATTTCTGAACATCTTTACGACCCTCGGAACAGCTGTGGGTGTGCCGCTTTCGGGCTTCATTTACGATTGGACGAAGAGCTACCACATGGCATTTGCATTATACATAGGGTTGTGCCTCATTGCCGCGGCCTTCGGTTATGCCGTAATGGTCAGGGGCGGAAAAAAATAAAAGGGTGCCATACGTTTCGGCATAGGGAGACTGTGTCACAATAGCAAAAGTGCTATCAATATTGTCATGCCGATGAAAATCGGCATCCAGACGTCGTCCCGACGAAAGGCGGGAACCAGATATAATAATACTGGATTCCCCCGTATCAAGTACGGGGCAGGCTTTTCGTCGCGCTACGCTTGCACGGAATGACGAAACGTTAATGGTGACACAGTCTCGTAAGCCGGGTGGCGGCGTCTGATCACAACGGAGGACAAAAATGAGCAAAGTAATGACCATAAAAGAGGCCGTGGCGGCCTATATCCATAACGACGATTTTGTATATATCGGCGGCTATATTTGCCGGACGCCGTTTTCGGCCATCCACGAAATAATCCGCCAGAAAAAGACGGGGTTGACGATCACCCGGGGCAATGCCGCCGATGATTTTGATATGATGATCGGAGCAGGTGTTGTCCGGCGCTTCATTTCCACGTTTATTTCCCTCGGTTTATACGGTCTTGCCCGCTGCTACCGTCGTTCTCTCGAAAAAGGCATTCCCCACAAAATTGAGGTGGAGGAATACACGAACCTGTCCCTGCCGATGATGCTCATGGCGGGGGCGATGGGCATGCCCTTTGTTCCCGTGAAGGACCTTATGGGTACGGACCTCCTGAAGATCAAGGGTTTCCTCGGAGAGAACAAATACAAGCTGATCGATTCACCCTTTGACGGAAAGCCCGTTCTCCTCGTTCCGGCCCTCAATCCTGATGTAGGGATCATCCACGTCCAGCAGGCTGATGAAAACGGCAACGCCCAGATCTGGGGGATCGGAGGAGATTGCAAGTACGGCGCGAATGCGTCGAAAAAGGTCATCGTTTCCTGCGAACGCATCGTCAGCCGCGAGGTGATCGGCAAAGATCCCTCCCGTACTATCGTTCCGGACTTCAAGGTCGTTGCTGTTGTAGAGGAGCCCTTTGCTTCCCATCCCGGTTATACGCCGGGCTTCTATGACATAGATTTCGGTTTTGGATACCTCTACAAAGAAGCCTCAGGGACGGAGGAGGGGTTTCAAGCTTTCCTGAAGGAGTGGGTTTACGATATTCCCGATCGGGCGGCCTATATCCAGCATTTCATCGATCGGTTCGGCTATGCCGGTTACAAGAAACTGCAGGCCAAATTTGATTACGGATATCCAGTCAGTTATGAATATTAAAAGGAGAGTACGAAATGAACGAACACCCGAATGACTATATCAAGCCCGAACTCATGGCCTGTTGCGGTGCGCGGGAGATTCAAGACGGCGATGTCGTCGTCGTCGGGACTGGATTTCCGACCATGTCGGCCAACATCGCAAAACATACCCATGCCCCGCGAGCGGTCATGCTGCAGGAATCGGGCGTATATGATGCCCGGCCGAGGCGTCCCGCCCTGTCGGTCGGCGATGCCTGCCTCAACCCCGGAGCGGCTATGATTGGAGGTCTTGTCGATGTTATGGGTATGTTTCTCCAGGGAGGCTGGGTCGATGTGGGATTTCTTTCCGGTTCCCAGGTGGATCGTTACGGCAACATCAACACGACATGTATTGGTCCTTATGACCACCCCCGGAGCCGGTTGCCCGGGAGTGGCGGGGCTAATCCCATCGGGACACTGGCGAAGCGGGTCCTCATCATCGTTCAGCACAATCCGCGGAGACTTACAGCCCGCGTGGATTTTATGACGACACCGGGATATATCGACGGTCCCGGCGCCCGGGAGAAGTGGAACATGCCGCCGGATACTGGCCCCCACGTCATCGTGACGAACAAGGCTGTCCTCCGTTTCGATCCGGCAACAAAAGAGGCCTATCTGGCGAGTTATCATCCCGGACACACGATTGACGAGATCCGGAGTTTTACCGGATGGGATCTTCAGGTTGCTGATGATGTCTGCGAAACGGAACCGCCCCGCGCAGAGGAATTGCAGGTGCTGCGCGAGGTCCTCGATCCGCACCGGATGATCAAAATTTACGAAGGAAAGGGATATGTATAAATCAGAAGAAGGAGGGTATTAATGGATCATACGCAAAGATTAGCCGCATTTCTGGCGAAAATATCCTGTAACGAATTGCCGTCCGACGTTGTTCATAAGGCCAAACTATGTGTCCTGGATTACGTGGCCAATATCTACGGGTCGCTGGAGCTGGATGCCGTAGCGGGCGTAGCAGCATATATCCGCTCTCTTGGCGGCCCCCCCTCAGTCACGGTACTGGGATGCGGTTTTAAAACTGACCGTCACCACGCTGCCTTTGTGAACGGAACGACGGCGGAAGCGATCGAGGCCCAGGACGGACTCCGCTTTGGCGGAAACCATCCGGGAACTGCCGTTATTCCGGCCGCTCTGGCTATGGCGGAGATGATGGGGCTAGGCGGGAAGGCCATTATCGAAGCCGTCGTTGCCGGTTACGAGGCGGCAAACCGGCCGGCGGCGGCTATGCATCCCTGGCATACACTGGGAGGTTTTCTTCCCACAGGAACGTGCGGGACATTTGGCGCGGCGGCGGCAGTGGCCCGCCTGAAGGGATATGATGCAGTAGGGATGCAAAATGCTTTGGGATGTGCCGGTTTTCTGGCCCCCATCTCTATGGCGGAGCAGTTGATGGGAGGATACACAGTCAAGATAGTGCAAGGCGGTCAGGCTGCATCAGCCGGTCTTTTGGCGGCGGGACTTGCCGAAGCGGGGATTACGGGGGATCGGCAGGTATTTGAAGGATCCGACCTGAAGGGCGGGTTTACCCAGATTACCACAAAGGTGGATCCGAAGTTGGAAAAGCTCACGGAAGGCCTTGGTGAGCATTACACGATCATGGATATCTACTTCAAACCATACACGGCTTGCCGCCACACGCATGGTTCCGCCCAGGCGATACTGGCTCTCCTGAAGGAACAGCCGTTGGATATAGATGAAATCAAAGAGATCAATGTCTTTACATACGGAATGGCAGCAATCGCCGTTGGAAAAGGGATTGCCCCGGGAGATACTTTTGTGAATGCGCAGTTCTCAATTCCTTATGTCGTTGCCGTCTGCATTCTGGATGGTGCGCTGGGTCCGAAGCAACTTACCGAAAAGCGAATGGGCGATCCGAATCTTCTGGCCCTGGCAGGAAAGGTTGCGGTCCGGATGGACGACGAGCTCAATAAGATATACCCGGAGAAGACCTCCAGCCGCGTAGAGATCATTCTTAACGATGGCCGAAGATGTATCAAACAGGTCGATATTCCCAAGGGAGATCCGCGGGATCCCATGGAAGCCGCCGATCTGGCGGAGAAGGTGCGGTTTTTCGCCGGAGAACGTAATCGCGAGAAAACTGAACGGATCATTGAGATGGTCCTCAATCTGGAAAATATTACTGACATCCGGGAACTTATCGGACTGATTTGACCGGAGAAAATAATTTATCAGCGCAGATAAGGAGTTGAAAATGGATTTTTTGTTGAACGATGAGCAGAAAATGTTAGTGGAAACCCTCAAAACAATGGGGGAGCGCGAGAAGTTTAAGGAACGCGCGATGGAAATCGACCGGACGGGTGAATTTCCTTATGACTTGCTGACGAAATACTCCGGCATGGGACTTCTCGGGATGACCCTTTCGCCGGAATACGGCGGCGGCGGACAACCGGCAATCAACGCCATCCTGGCCATTGAAGAGTTGGCAAAATTCAGCCCGATGATCGCGTCGCCTGTCTTCGAATCCAATGTGGGACCAGTGCGGGTAATCGATTTGTTCGGGACTGTGGAGCAGAAAAAGGCGATCATTCCCGGTGTCTGCGCGGGCGAGCGCAGCGTGTCCGTTTGCATGACGGAGCCCGAGGCCGGCTCGGATCTGACGGCACTATCGACTAAAGCCGTCGAGGACGGAGACTCGTATATTCTCAACGGCCGCAAGATATTTATCACCGGCGGCGGTCATGCCAGCCACTATATGGTCTATACGCGCTTCGGCGAGATATCAGGATATAAGGGCATCGGCGGCCTGCTCGTGGAAAAGGGCGCCCTTGGCTTCACGTTCGGCAAGCAGGAAGAGTTCCTCGGCCTTCGGGGAATGCCATCCTGCGAGTTGATTTTCGAGGATGTCCGGGTGCCGAAGGAAAACGTCGTGATCAAGGCCGGAGATTTCAGTAAACTCATGTGGTCGTTCGACATCGAGCGCTGCGGCAATGCGGCCATGTGTCTCGGCACGGCCGGCGGAGCGCTGCGGGAGGCCATTGCCTACGCCCAGACCCGCCATGCCTTCGGGCGGCCCATTTGCGAATTTCAGGCAATTCAATTTATGACCGTGGACATGGCGATGAAACTGGAAGCCGCGCGGTTACTGGTATACAAGGCTGTTGCCGGAGCAGGGCAGGGCCTGCCTTCCATCTACGAAGCGTCGATGGGAAAGTGTTATGCCAACGAAATGGTAATCGAAGTGACAAATACGGCCATGCAGATCTTCGGGGGCTATGGCTACAGCAAGGAATACCCTGTGGAGCGGATGCTCCGGGATGCCCGCGCCTGGGGAGTGGCCGGTGGTACTGTGCAGATGCTGCGCAACACCATGGCCAGTGTTTTATACGGTCGGCGCTTCGATCAGCGCCGGGGAAAATAAGCGGGAAACGAACGACAAAGGGGGTATTATGGGTATTTATTATCGTGACGCGGCACATCTATATGAAATATATGGACATTTTATGGAACGGGTTTTGACCGACGAGAAAATCGGGGCCAAGATGGCCAAGGCGGGGATCATCATCCGCTTCATCTACACGGACCCGGACTCCGAGATTACCATCGATCTGAAGAATCCTCCGACCAAGCCCGGATATTACGGGTCCTATTATCTTGGTCCCTGTGACCTTGTGGAGGATGTCTGGTCGAAGCAGGCAGCGGACTTCTCGCACAGCTTCTGGCACGGTATGGAAAATCCCGTCGCCGCCATTACCCGTGGCAAAACTAAGCAGGGCGGAAAGATAACGGCCATGATGAAACTTCTGCCTGTCGTAAAACCGGCCTTTCAGCTGTTTCCCGTTATTCTGCAGGAAATGGGCTACGGCGACCTGGTTATCAAGAAGGGTTGAGGCAAACTGCGGGATAGAGTGGAAGCTTATTAGCCGGTGTTCCGCTAATACCGGAACCATGATCAGTGCCGGCCTGATTACCGGAACCTTTAACGTCATGGAGAAAAGGGTCGGGCAGAGCACTGCCGACGAGGCAACAAAATCGGCGGCCGTATATTTGCGTCATATTGTTCATTGGAGAAACAAGGAGAAAACAAAATGAGAGACGCGGTGAAAACAATCGGCAATTTGATAGAAAAAGCGACTGTCTCCATTATAAGTTCTGTTGATGAAGCGGGTTTTCCCAATACAAAAGCCATGCTCCCGCCGAGAAAAAGAGAAGGCATCAGATATCTTTTTTTCACAACAAACACTTCATCCCTGCGTGTCTCGCAATATAGAGATAATCCGAAGGCGTGCGTATATTTCTTTGACAAGCGGTTTTTCCGGGGCGTTATGCTCACCGGAACGATGGAAGTTTTACAGGATGTGGCAGCGAAAGAAATGATCTGGATTGAGGGAGATGAAATGTATTATTCCCAGGGCGTGATAGACCCCGATTACTGCGTATTGAAATTTACTGCTGAGCGGGGCAGATATTACAGTCATTTCCAATCCGAAAATTTCTCAGTAGAACACGCAACGTGATGAATAAAACGATGAAAGCACTCTATTTTGACAACAGCCTCATAAAAATTGTGACGCTGCAAATCGCATCCAAGTTTTATCACAATGCAGCCCTTACGGCAATTTCGCCGACCAGTTACGCCGAGGTCCCGGAGCCTCAGATTCCTAATGCGCGGTGGCTCAAGGTGCGAAACCGGGCCTGCGGTCTTTGTGGTTCCGACATTCACTTCATATTTATGGATATGGACCCGAAGAGTTTTCCGGCGGCAACACCGGGTGTCGCAAGGAAATATCTCGGACATGAACTTGTTGGTGAGGTGATCGAGACGGGCGATGAAGTCCCTGATTTTAATAAGGGAGACAGAGTGTGCCTGCGCATCGACTGGCCTTCATGCTATCAAATGGAGATCAATCCAATGTGCCCGCAGTGCCAAAAAGGTGAGTATATGCTGTGCGAGAATCCCGGGGCTCGAAAGCTTCCTCTGATCGACGTCGGCGGCGGTTTTTCTCCGTATATGGTTATGCACAGGACGCAACCTTTTAAGGTGCCGACCGAACTCAGCGACGATGAGGCTGTGCTCCTCGAACCCCTCGCCTGTGCGGTGCATGGCGTGAGAAAACATTCCCCCGGGAAAGGCGATCGCATAATGGTTTTGGGGTGTGGCACCATCGGCCTCATGACCATTGCAGTAGCAAAGGCGATGCAGCGCGATGTGGAGGTGATTGCCCTGGCGCGGTATCCTTTCCAGGCTGAGGCGGCCCGCAAGCTGGGCGCCGACGGGATAATCATCGGGGAAGAAAATCCCTACAGACGGATAGCCGATTTGACTGGTGCAAAATACTTTGAGGGATATTTCGCAAACAAGATACTCCTCGGAGGGTTTGACATAATTTACGATACTATCGGTAATGACGGCAGCATCAATGATTCACTGCGGTGGGTGCGGAGCAGGGGTAGTGTGGTAATAATCGGTATCAATTTCCAACCGGGGAAAATCGATTATTCACCCATATGGCACCAGGAGATCATGGTTACAGGGATCAACTGCCATGCCATGGAAGAGGGGGGCCGTTCTTCCTTTGACATAGCTGCCGACCTCCTTCTCCGGAAGCGCATAGCGGTCGATACAATCATCACCCACAGATTCCCTATGAGCGACTACCGCAAGGCCATAAAGACCTTTGTTGCCAAGGGGAAGGAACAGGCCATCAAGATTGTCCTCGAACATGAAGGATAAAAGACAGGGAAGATTATTCCCGTCTTTCCAGTCCGATAATTGCACGGTGGAACAAGAAACATGATAATCCAACACCTGTTTTACAACCGCCCGTTCTTCCAGGATGCGATCATAAGCCATCATTCTCCGGGGAAATGAACATCATGGTAATACGACCGGGAGAAGCGGCGATTCTCCAGCAAACGGATGGAAGGGTGAAATAAACGTGAGGGCGACTGGCAAATTGCTGAAAACGATGGGAAACGAGAAGGGCACTATTTTCAATATTCAGCGCTTCAGCATTCACGACGGACCGGGAATACGGACGACTGTTTTCCTGAAGGGTTGCCCTCTGGGATGTGTCTGGTGCGCCAATCCGGAATCACAGGAACCACTGCCGCAGCTTATGGTGCAGCACAATCATTGCACGGCCTGCGGAAAATGCCGGGAAGTGTGCCCGGAAAAGGCCATCTCTTTTGCGAAAAATAACCGGCGGCGCATGGTCTGGAAAAAATGCCGTTCGTGTTTCCGGTGTGTGGATGTCTGTGTCCAGGGCGCCCTCACCATCATTGGCCAGGAAGCGAATCTGGATGATGTGGTAAATGAAGTGGAAAGAGACCGGGCATTCTACACCAGCTCCGGAGGCGGTGTTACCCTGTCCGGCGGCGAACCGCTGATGCAACCGGAATTTGCTGTTTTGCTGCTCACTCATTTTAAGGAAAGGGGGATACATACAGTTCTCGATACATGCGGAAATATTTCTCCGGAAATACTGCGCGCGGCTCTTTCCCATGTCGATCTTGTGCTTTTCGACATCAAGACAATGGATGACGATCTGCACCGGAAATATACCGGTGTGGGCAACGAATTGATCATGGAGAACGCTAAACTCGCGGCAGGCCTGGTCAGAACCTGGTTGCGGATTCCCTTGATTGCCGGATTCAATGACAGTGTTGACGATATACGCAAGGTGGCGACAATGGCCTGCAGTCTCGGTGTCGAGAAGATCAGCCTCCTTCCCTACCACCCAGGCGGCAAGGCGAAAGGTCGAAGAATCGGGCGACAAAGCATGTCTTTCCCGGCAAAACCGCCTGCGGAAAAACACATTGCCCGACTCCTGGACTTAATCTCCGCAGAGGGTATGTCGGCTTCAGTCGGAAGCTGATGCGCTCATCCCTGATTATAAGGCCAATTATCTCTTGACATAAAAGAGCGTCTGGTCCTATGCTTTTTTCACAAAAGAGCAATGCCCTATCAAAAGAACAGGGACAAACAGTTCGCCTTAATCTCCGGGCAAGGAAGATTTGCCATACTGAAGAAAACAATAAAATTTACAAAACGGAGGCTCATCATGAAACGGACCGGAATATATCTTATCGGTTATGCCTTTCTTATCGTCGGCCTTCTGGCAGCGCTATGGAAGATGGGAGTTCTGGCCGGCATCGGTGCAGCATGGACTTTAATCGGCCTTGCTCCATTTTTAATCGCACAGGGCCTGTACGTTCGTCACGTAACGCCCAAGTTGCCTGAGCCGGAAGGTTTGCGGTCCGGCATTAATGGATCCGGACCGCCCTTGAGACTGCTGATTCTCGGTGATTCGGCGGCCGCAGGTGTTGGCGTCTCCACGCAGGCTCAAGCCCTGTCCGGTCGACTGGTCTCTGCGCTTGGTTCCGATTTCCGGGTGTCCTGGAAGTTAATTGCCCAAACGGGCCTTACGGCAAAAGAAGTTGCCGCACATCTTAAAATGGCAGCGCCGGAGAAGTATGATGTGGTTGTCACGTCCGTAGGGGTGAATGACGTCACCCATGGGACAAAGTCTCAAAAATGGATTGATCAACAAGGTCAGATCATTGAGTTGCTCCGGTCGAAGTTCCATTCCCCATACATAATTTTATCGAGCATTCCTCCGATGCATCTCTTTCCGGCCCTGCCTCAACCCCTGAGGTGGTACCTGGGGATGAGAGCTAAGCAGCTCAATAGTGCTTTAAAGAAAATTGTCGCCGTCAGCAGCCGGTGCGAGGTTATTACAACAAACTTCCCTCTGGATGCAGCTTATATGGCCGCGGACGGTTTTCACCCCGGGGCGCCGGCTTATTCAATCTGGGCCAGTCATATCGCCGGTATTATTCGCAGCCGGCTTAATGTAACTGTACTTCGGCAAGGTCAGAATCGATAGAAGTCTTCCGGAAATTCTTATTTCTCCATTTTGTCCTTTTATGATACATGACAATCGATAAAGGTTGACATATTGCGTCACCACAGAAAAAGTAAAAAACATTTTTAGAAAGCATCAACCAATAGTTCGTATCAGGAGATACCTGTCTGCTGGAAAGTAAGTATTTATGTAAAGAGGGAGCACGAACTGTGACCAGAAAACCCACATATGAAGAGTTGGAACAAAGAATTCGAGTTCTTGAAGAGGAATCAATCAAAGGCAAGCTAGCGGAAGATGCGCTGCGGGAGAGCGAGGCCAGGTACCGCGATGTCATAAATAATGCTCAGGAAGCCATCATTATCACGCAGGAAGGGAAAGCGGTTCTTGTCAACCGAGCTACTGTAGAGCTGACAGAATATTCGGCGGATACATTGACATCAAGACCTTTTACAGAGTTCATTTATCCCGATGATCGTAATATGGTAATTGAAAATCATATCAAGAGACTGCAGGGAGAGGAAGCTCCGCGTATTTATTCTTACAGAGTGATTAAGCACGACGGCAGCATCAAGTGGGCTGAAACTAATTCGATTAATATTCAATGGAAAGGAAGACTGGCCGTTCTCAGTTTTCTGAATGATATTACCGAACGCAAAAAGGCGGAGGAAGCGCTGCAGAAGAGTGAGGAGAAATACCGACGCATTACTGATAACATGACTGATATTGTGAGTGAGGCGAATGCTCAGGGGATTTTAACATACGTCGGTCCTTCCCACCGCAGAAAATTTGGAGATAACCCCGATAACCTTATCGGCACATTTGTTTTCGATCGTGTCCATCCCGAAGACCGGAATCGGATTATGGCGGAGTATACGGAAGGAATCCAAACGAAAACTGACCGCGAAGTAGAGTACCGCTACCGGCATGTGGACGGAAACTATATCTGGGTCTGTTCATCGGGTCGGGCCATGTATGATGATCAGGGAGAGTATGCCGGAATGATAGTCTGCACCAGTGACATCAATGAGCGTAAGCGAGCGGAGGAGGCACTGCAGAAAAGCGAGGAACGGTATCGTACTATTCTTGAGGAAATGGAAGAGGGTTATCAGGAAGTAGATCTTGCCGGTAACTACACTTTTTTCAATGATGCCTACGTGCGAGTCTTTGGCTACAGCAGAGATGAAATGATGGGCACAAATTTCAGTCTTTACTCTGCAGAAGAAGATATGACGAACAAAATCCTTTATGCCTACAACCAGATGTACAAGACGGGAATTCCGATAAGAAGTTTTGAATGGGATATTATAAGGAAGGACGGAGCCCGGCGAACCCTGGAATTTTACGCTTCCGTTATAAAGCATGCAAATCGTCGTTCCATTGGTTTTCGGGCTATTATCCGCGACATCACCGACCGCAAACGGGCCGAGGAAGCGCTGCAAAAGAGTGAACAAAGATACCGTCTTCTCGTAGAAAACGCCAATGAAGCCATTCTGGTCATACAGGATGGAATGGTCCGCTACGCGAACGAAAAAGCGGTGGAGTCCTTTGGTTATTCGACACAGGAATTTCTGCTAATTCCCGTTTTTGGACTCATTCATCCGGATGACCGGGAACAGGTGGTGAGTAGATATCTCCAGAAGATCCAGGGTGATGCGACTCCGACCAGGCATACTTACAAGGCACTGCACAAGAGCGGTCTGACCCAATGGATTGAAGTCAGTTCCGTCCTGATTGGTAGTGTCAAAAGTTTTATGAAAACTAGCACGGATAAATGAAAAGAGAGATAGGATTTGGTTCGGGAGTAAAAGCAAGAGCCATTTGACATAGCGATAATGTTTGTCGGAAGATTTCAGGCAAACTTAGGCCATAAAAG
>JANYAY010000103.1 GCA_025361065.1 Deltaproteobacteria bacterium | reverse complement strand
TCAGCAGGAATCCGTCTTCGTCGAATGACCCCAAATCCCCCGAATGCAGCCAGCCGTCGATAACCGTCTCTTTAGTCAGTTCCGGCTCTTTTAAATACCCCTGAAAAACATTGTCGCCCTTTACCAGTATCTCACCGTCCTCGGCTATCTTCACCGTCACACCAGGGAAAGGCTGACCCACCGTGCCCAGCTTGATATTGTCCCGATGATGGGTCGAAGTCGGTCCCGAATCTTCCGTCTGACCGTAAACTTCCTTGATCCTTAAACCAACGGCATGGAAGAAAGCTAAAATCTCCGGCGCAATCGGCGCACCGCCGGATACCATGTTCTGTCCCCGGCCTAATCCAACCATCGCGCGGGTATTGCGGAATACGGCAAAATCGGCTATGGCACGTAATAACAGCAGATAAAGAGGAATGCTTTTGTGGGCAAGACGCATTGTGCTGGTTTTCAGACCAATATTGACCGCCCAGTGAAATACTTTCTGCTCCAACCAGTTGGCCTCGTTGATGGTCATGTATATCTGGGAATAAAATTTCTCCCAAAAACGCGGAACGGCAAAGAAATTCTGCGGCTGAACTTCCCGCAAATCAATCGGCACTGTGTCCAGCTTTTCCGCAAAATTTAGCGTCTGACCATTCATCAGTTGATTGAAAGTTGAATTAATGCGTTCCGCAACATGGCAAAGCGGCAAAAAGGTCAATATGTTCTCGTCTCCGTAAATAAACGCAGTATCCAATCCTATGCCGCAAGCCCAAATAACGTTGTGATGCGAAAGCATCGCACCCTTCGGACGTCCCGTAGTACCGGATGTGTAAACGATAAACAGAGTGTCATCCTGCTTTACTTCCGCCCCCAGTTTCTCAAAAAGACCCGGATTCTTCTCCAACTCATTAATACCGATTTGCCGGAACTCATCATAGCTGATCACCTGCGGATCCTTGAAGTCCCGCAGGCCTTTCATGTCTATAACTACAATCTTTTTTAAATCCGGTAATTTTTCCCGAACCGTAAGCACTTTGTCGAGCTGCTCTTCATCTTCCGCAAAATATATCTGTGATTCCGAATGCCCGACAATAAACTCCACTTCATCCGGCGCATTCGTTGTATAAATACCCACTGTAACGCCGCCGATACAGGCACAACCGAGATCACAATAAAGCCACTCCGCACGCGGTTCACTCAGAATGGATATTGTCTGTCCTCTTTTCAGACCCAAGGCATGCATGGCCATCCCGGCAATCTCTACTTCCCTCCGATAGGTCTCCCAGATAACATCGGTCCATATACCCATCTTCTTGTGCCGGAAGGCTGCTCTTTTCTTCCACTTCTCCGCTCTGTTGGCAAACAGCTTCGGAACAGTGTCCAATTTAGGATCTACTACGTCTTTTGTTGTTAATAATTTCTTTGCCACAGCATGCTCCCATTTATATCTTAACTGTTTTAAATCAATGTCTTTAGATCAGAAAGAAGGGGCGAAAACTGCCCGTAAACAATATGCCCCCTCCTTCTGATCTGATCACTGCCCTGTTTCCTGATAACAGTTATTGCGAAATCCAACCTGTTTTCGGAACCCAGATGTTGCCTTTCTCAGCCTTGTAGATTTTGACCGCTCGACCGCCATCACGTCTATCCGAACTCCAGGTTGTGGGTACCTCAATGCCGTTATCATAATTCTTCATAGTCTCCGCCGCCTTGATGAATCCATCCCGCGTCAGGTCCTTACCTGCCCGCTGCAATACTTCGCACAGAGTCATGGCCGCCTGGAACGACCAGATTCTCATGGTGTTTTCTATTTCCGCCTTGGGCAGTCCGGCTTTTTTGCACTCCTGCTTATATAGCTTGTATCCTTTGGTGTCCTCGGTATTAATGTCATTGATAATTCCCATGGCAAAATAACCATTGGTATAGGCCAGCGTATCATTTCCGATCAGTTCGAGTACCTTCGGGCCCTGAGAAGCATTATTGGTAATATAGACTGCCTTGTACTGGATGCGCTGTGCCTCTTTCATAATAGCGGCAGGCTCCCGTACGTTGGTATGAGTAAAGATATGGGTGATCCCCGCCTGTTTGCACTTGGATATCTGGGAACCGAAATCAATTGATCCCCGCTTGAAAGAGAGCTCCAAAACATCTTTGATCCCATATCTGGCACATCCGGCCTTGACGCCTCCCAACCACTGCTGTCCGGTAACATCTTCCTGATAAATCACAGCTACCTTGGGATTTTTAGCCTTCAGCGTAGTCATCATGTATTTCACGCCCAGGATGCCCTGAATGGTGTAACCTGTATCAATCAAAAAGACATATTTCCTGGGTGGTATCGCCAGAGCTTCATTGGCGGTGCCCGCCGGGAGCAAGGGAATCTTATTTTCTTCCAGAAAGGGCAACATGGCAAAAACATTAGCGGAACCCAGGCTCATTGTCATACAGAATATTTTGTCTTTGGTAACCAGTTTCTTGGCCGCCTGAACGGTCCGTGGAGACTGGAAGCCGTCATCTTCGGCCAGCAATTTTATTTTCCGGCCGTGAATGCCGCCCTTATCATTAATGTATTTGAAATACATATTCGCGCCATCTCTCACACTTATTCCCATAAAGGCGATCGGACCGGATAGATCCAGCGTGGAGCCGATACGAATTTCATCATTTGTGACGCCATCTTCCGCTTGCGCAATCCCTCCACTGATCAGAAAAAAGGACAGCAAAACAATCAACACTACCGTTCCTAATTTAAATTTTTTCATTTTTCCCCTCTCATTTCTTATCTCCAGACTTTTTTCTTTTTCCAGCGCCGAGTGCCGCGGATGCCTTCCTCGCGCACACCCAAATAAAATTCCTGAACATCCGGATTCTTCCTCAATTCTTCCGTGGAATCGTCCATGACTATTCGACCAACTTCCAGAATGAATCCATGGCTGGCCAACTCCAGAGCCATTTTGGCGTTTTGCTCGACCAGAAGAATCGTGGTCTTTTCCTCTTCATTGATCTGCCTGATTATCCCAAATATCTTCTTGACGAAGGCAGGGGCCAAACCCAATGAAGGCTCATCCAGCAGAAGCATGGCCGGGCGGGACATCAACGCCCTGGCGATAACCAGCATCTGCTGCTCTCCACCGCTCAAGGTATCGGCATATTGATTCGCTCTCTCTTTCAGAAGAGGAAAATAGCTGTACATACGCTCGATATCTTTATCAACTTCCTTTTTATCCTTCCGGGTGAACGCACCCATCAATATGTTTTTGTAAACGGAAAGATCATGAAATATTTCTCTTCCTTCCGGAACCTGGGATATCCCCATCTTGACAATTTCTTCCGGTTCCATTCCCTGGATTGCCTTCCCTTTATAGGTCACCGTTCCCTTATCGGGTACGATTATCCCGGATATGGTCCGGAGGATGGTTGTTTTCCCGGAACCGTTTGCTCCCAGGATTGTTACGATCTTCCCTTCCTCAATGCCAATGGATATCCCTTTCGTCACATTAACCGGCCCGTAAGAGACTTCTAAGTTCTTTGTTTCCAAAATCGGAGCCATATCAGTCCTCTCCTAAATATGCTTTGACGACGTCAGGGTGACTGACGACATCCTTCGGTTTGCCGTCCGCCAGCAATTTACCGTAGTTCAGCGCAGTAATTCTGTCGCATACGTCCATGACCAGTCTCATGTCATGCTCGATTAACAAAATGGTCATGCCAAAGTCCGCCCGAATATCCTCCAGCCAGAAGGCCAGATCCTGTGTTTCCTCAACATTCAAACCGGAAGACGGTTCGTCCAGCAACAGAAGCGTTGGTTCCATAACCAAGGCCCGCCCCAGCTCAACATTTTTCTGAACGCCGTAAGGCACGTTGTTGATTCTCTCCATCCGGTATGCCTGGAGGTCCAGAAAATCGATGATCTCTTCCACCTTCGTCCGAAATCTGTTTTCCTGCTTCCGGGCTTTACCCCAAAATAATGCATCCTGAAAAAACCCGGTCTTTCTTCGGGAATGGCAACCCAAAAGCATGTTGTCCATAACGGATACGTTCGCGAAAAGCTCAATGTTCTGAAACGTCCGCGCGATACCTTCATTCACAATTTTATAGGGTTTAATATGAGTTATATCCTTGCCTTGGAATGTCACTTTTCCGGAGTCAGCTTTGTAAACCCTGCTGATGCAGTTAAGAAGCGTCGTCTTACCCGCGCCGTTCGGCCCGATCAGGGCATGAATCGAACCCTTCTCGACATCGATATCGACGTTTTGCAGAGCATTTACGCCCCCAAACCGGATAGACATGTTTTCGGCCTTCAGTAATGTCTCTCCCATATTTCGCTTTCCTCTCTATTCTGTCCTTATCGAATACACGATTGTAAAAGTTTTGCCAAAATCGCCTAATGCTCGGATTTGGTATATTTTCTAATTCTCTTGAAGGTGTCTTTTTTGTAGAACGGGAACGTCTCAAAGAAGAACTTAACCTTCAGCCACCGCCCGTAAATCCCCAGTGGTTCGAAGAGAACAAATAAAACCAGGAGTATCCCGTAAACTGTCCCCTGCAAGCCTGACTGCTGCCCGATGACGGAAGGGAGAAAATCCTTGCCCAGCGCGATCATCTCCGGAAGAAGAGTCATAAAAATCGCTCCGAAAATCGAGCCATGAACCGAACCCATGCCACCGATGATAATCATGATCAGAAAATTAATAGATACGGTAACATCAAAATTTTCGGGACCGATAAAAAGCATATGGTGGGCAAACAGCGATCCGGCAATCCCGGTATAAAGCGCGCTGACGGCAAATGCGGCTGTCTTGTATACGGCGAGATTTACTCCCATCGATTCCGCGGCCACTTCACTGTCGCGAACGGCGGTCATCGCCCGGCCCGTCGGTGTACGAAGAATGTTCTTCATCAGCAGAAGCATGACGAGCAGTACGAAAAATACTAAATAAAAGTAAACTTTGTCCGAAGTGAAATCGATCGGACCCAGAGTTGGTCTCAATAACTGGCGTCCGTTGACACCGTGGGTGACATAATCCCAACTATTGATCACCTGCTCCATGATGAAACCGAATCCCATGGTCGCAATGGCCAGGTAAAGGCCTTTCATTCTAAGCGCCGGCAGACCGATGAAGATTCCCAAAAGCGCCGACAGAATCCCCCCGGCCGGCAGGGCAACCCAGAAGGATACCCCGATCCCCGTCAGGTATGCCGATGTATAGGCCCCAACGGCAAAGAATGCGGCATGTCCCATTGATATCTGACCGGCATATCCGGTCAATAAGTTCATCCCTAACGCCACTATCGCATAAATGGCGGTCAGGGTCATCAGGGATGTCCAGTAGGTGCCGACTGTCAATGGCAGTGACAACATGATAATAAGGAGAATCCCGTACCATACGGCGGTACTTCTGTACTTGAATAAATCAATGTCCTCTAGATAATTTCGTCTCTTTTTAAAACGCATCGCTAAACTCTCTTTCTTTCAGCAACCCCGAATATCCCTTCCGGTCTGATCAACAATACGAGAATTAAAATAATGTACGCAAAGATATCCTTGAATCCGGCCGGCAGGTATATACCAGCCAAGCTCTCCGATACCCCGATAATGATCCCTCCGACAATCGCGCCGGGAATGCTCCCGAAACCTCCCAATACCGCAGCCGGAAATGCCCTTAATCCGATAAAGCCCATATTGTAATTTACAAAGTGAATGGGGGCCAGTAAAATGCCGCCTACGGCAGCCACGACGGCACTGAGCGCCCAAATGTTGGAAAATACCCGCTTGACCCCGATTCCCATCAGATATGCCGCCAGTTGATTCTGGGAAGCGGCTTCCATGGAAATACCCATCTTTGTCTTATTGAAAAAATAAAACAGGGCACCGACCATGACAACCGTAACGCCGATAATCCAGAGATTAACCGAGGAAAGGGCAAGCTCTCCAAGTCTCACCGGAACGTCGCTGATACCTCCACCGAACTGATAGGTGTCATAGCCCCAGATCATCCCGGCTACATTGCGAATCACCATGCCTACTCCCACCGTCACCATCAACATGGACAAAACCGATTCGCCGACCAGCGGCCGTAAAACGACACGCTCGATCAAAATACCGAAAACGGCCATCACTGCCAGGGTCAAAACGACAGCCAGAATGAAAGGTAGATGAAGAAAAGTCAGGAAGGTATAAGCGACAAAAGCCCCGAACATCATGATGTCGCCCTGAGCAAAACTGATTACGTCCGTAGCCTTGTATATCAGGATGAATCCGACGGCTACCAGTGCGTAAATGGATCCGATCGCGATCCCGCTGAAAATTTGTTGTACTAGTTGCAATTCCATATTGTTGCAGTTCCTTTCTTTCTCTAGTGCCGGATACTACTGTGATTACGAAATTGTGATTGATTGATAAGAACTCTCATTGCAGCCTCCGGAGCATAGAGAAAACGCCCTAAAATTACTCCCGTGACTGATCAATCAGTCACTAGTGATTTTTTATAATATTAGAAATACTTTGTCAAGGTATTTTCATTTTTTTTTAAAAAAAATTGCCTGATATTTTCCCCGGAAAAAAGTGTATTGAAAACGGCTTATTGTAAGCCACTGCTTGTTCCTTCCGCGATGACAATCTATGCAATTCCCTGTTGCCTGCTTCCGGTTAATTACCGGCTCCAGCAATATTATCTTTTCGTAGTACCGAATATTTTTCTGGCTTCATCCGGCGTTGCGGGTTCACACCCCAGAGCCTCCACAATCCGCACGGCGTGTTCAACGAGTTCGTAATTTCCTTTGGCCAGTTGACCATTAGGCATCCGGATGTTGTCTTCCAGACCTACCCGAACGTGACCGCCGCAGAGAATTGATTGCGTAATTACCGGCCATTCTTCGTTCCCGACGCCGCACGCCGAAAAATTCGCATTCCGGGGAATGGCATCAGCCATGGCTAAAAATCCCGATGGTCGAAATGCCGCTCCGCCACACACGCCAAACACAAAATTAAAATTGACCGGTTCGGTAAAGTAGCCGGAACCGGAAAGAAAATGGAAATTATCGATACCGCCGGTTGCATAACATTCCAACTCCGGTTTTGTTCCAACGCTCTTCATCGTTTTCGCAAACTCGGCAACCATATTGAGGGGATTCTCGAAGGTATAGTCCACCAGCACTTCCCCTGTTTTTCTGTTGATGCCGGCAAAATTCATCGTGGCCATATTCAGCGAGGACATTTCCGGCTTTACGTATTCCATCTGCGCCCGGCGCTGCTCTCCTGTGGCACCCATGCCCAGAGCCGATGTCATATTGACAATCAGTTCCGGCGTTCTGGCTTTGACGGCATCATGACTTTCCTTGATTCTCTCCATGTTTGTGGAGTTTGTCCCGTCATCCTCGATGGAATGGACATGGACCATCGCTGCTCCGGCCTTATAGGCTAAATGCGCCGCTTCCGCCAATTCCTTCGGGGAATAGGGGGTATTGGGGTTTTGATTTTTCCTTGTTGCCGAGCCAACAAGGGCACATGTAATAATTACTTTCCTTCCCATAAATAATCTCTCCTAAAAAGGTATTATCTCAGGCCCGCAAAGCCGCCACGGCCTTTACCTGGGCATGTAGATTTGTCATGTAAGCGTTTCTTTCCTGATACACTGATTTCTTTTCATCATATTCGATCCGGACCATCGTTTCCGTAGCCTTTCCGACGTCGCCGTTGGCCGCATCCAGGTAACTGTCGATCAGTTCCCTGTATTGCAGAGCATCCCTCATGGCCATATCCGCAAACCGCGGCACGTCATCATCCGTGTAATAGAAAAGATGGGACAGAGCGATGACCTTTACCTCCGGCAACAACGCCGTCAGTTTTTCCATGGACCGGATGGAGTCAGTAAAAGATGACGCAAACTCAACCTTAACTTCGTTTTCCTTCTGCATGATGGCATTACCGAAGGCTTCTCCCGGAAACAAAACTCCCTCTTCAGGAATGAAAAAAGACAGATGATCCCTCGTATGCCCGGGAGTCTCAAAAACCACACAATGCATATCCCCGAGATCGATAGTATCGCCTTCTTTCAATCCTCTGGCAAAAGGTACCGGTGTGATGCTAATACTCTCATCATCCGGCTGTCCTTCCAGGAAGTCTTTAAAGTACGATCTTGTCTCCTTGCTCAAGAAATTCATTGTCTTCAGAACATTTTCTCTTTCCAGAAGTTGTCCTATTGTCTTGTATCCCAGAAGCTGAACATCAGGAATTCTTTTTTTCAGATAGCTGATGGAACCAAGATGATCATAATGCCCATGGGTAACAAGCAGATAATTCAGCAATGAACTATCGCCCAAGATACTTTCTATGCCTTGATAATATACCGGCCCAAAAATATTCAGTCCCGCTTCGATCATCATACTGGCGCGGCTTCCCCGGACAATATATCCCGGATAGACCGGGTGCCCGCAGATTGCAATTTTCGAGTTGATTATTCCTTCCGCCGATTTTCTCATGTTACGCCTTTATTAATTATTAATATTTTCAAGTCATCATCCCGCGTGATCGTCACTACCTGAGAATCTGACCCGCAACAATGGTGCGCTGAATCTGGTTGGTGCCTTCATAGATCTGGGTGATTTTGGCATCCCGCATCATCCGTTCCACCGGATACTCCCGGACATACCCGTAACCGCCGAACACCTGAACGGCATCCGTCGTCACCTTCATCGCCACATCGGAAGCATACCATTTTGCCATGGAAGCAATCTTCGGCAAATCGGCCGATTCCGGTTCACTGTCGATCATGGAGGCCGCCCGGTAAATAATCGAGCGGGCCGTTTCCACCGACATCGCCATCTCCGCCAGCATCCATTGCATACCCTGGAAGGAGGCTAAACTTTTCCCGAACTGCACCCTTTCCTTGGCATATTTAATAGACGCATCAAGGGCGCCCTGCGCGATACCCAAAGCCTGAGCGCCAACGGCCGGCCGCGTATAGTTAAAGGTAGTCATCAGAGTCTTGAAACCGGTTCCTTCCGGACCCAGCAGACAACTATCGGGAACAAACACATTCTCGAAAACAAGTTCCCGCGTGTCGGAACCGTGCATGCCCAGCTTGTGCTCTTTCTTACCCACGGTAAAACCCGGCAGGCCCTTCTCTAAAATGAACATGCTGATGCCCCGGTTCTTCTTTTCCTTGTCGGTATAAGCCAGAACAGTGGTAATTCCGGCTTCGCCGCCGTTCGTGATAAAAATCTTGGCGCCGTCGATCACGTACCCGCCATCGACCTTCTTGGCGGTAGTTTTCATTCCCGTAACGTCGGAACCGGCCCCGGGCTCCGTGATGCCGCACGCACCCAGGCAGTCCCCGGACGCCAAACGGTAAAGATATTTCTTCTTCTGCTCTTCCGTCCCCGCAATCAGCATGGGATCACTCGCCAACGCCTGCGTAGTCAAAATAACCGATGTGGAGGCGCAAACCCGGGCGATCTCCTCAACCACGAGAATCATCGCCAGCATACCGGCGCCGGCGCCGCCGTATTCTTCCGGGATCTGAACTCCCAGGAGTCCATTCTCCGCCAGAATTTTTACCGATTCCGTGGGGAATATCTCCTTCTCGTCAATTTCCGCGGCGATCGGAGCAAATTTTTCCTCCGCGACTCTCCGCACCATGTCCCGCAACATGCTTTGATCTTCATTCAAAATAAAATCCATATTTACTCTCCATTATCACCCCGGAAAACCGGGCATTTGCTTGATTATCCTTGTTCTACCGGGCTTTTATTAATACTCGTAGAACCCTTTGCCCGTCTTCCGTCCCAAACGGTTTTCCTTGATCATCTTCTCAAAAAGCGGAGATGGCTTGTAGCGTTCCTCTTTTGTCATTTCGTAAAGGGCAATAAGTGCATTGTTCACAACATCCACGCCCGCCATGTCCATAATCTCTACCGGACCCATCGGGTGGTTTGAACCTAATTTTAAACCATTATCAATATCTTTAGCCGTGGCATATCCCTTGTAAATCTGGTCGGCTGCCTCATTGTAAAGAAGGCAGAGAAAACGGTTGACGATGAAGCC
>JANYAY010000096.1 GCA_025361065.1 Deltaproteobacteria bacterium | reverse complement strand
GCTTTAATACCGGCGGCTAGACGCCGGAGCAATATCAAAAGCAAAACCTTAATGCAAAGCGGCGCCGAGTCGCCGCACTCCAAAATACCGACCGCCGCAGTCTATAAACCATAAACCTTTGGAGTGCGCAGGCTCGGCTGCGCTTTAATACCGGCGGCTAGACGCCGGAGCAATATCAAAAGCAGGACCTAAATCCAAAGCGGCGCCGAGTCGCCGCACTCCATAATACCGACCGCCGCACTCCATAAACTTTGGAGTGCGCAGGCTTGACTGCGCTTTAATACCGGCGGCTTCCCGCCGGATAAACACCAAAGGCAGACCTAAATGCAAAGCGGCGCCGAGTCGCCGCACTCCAAAATACCGACCGCCGCAGTCTATAAACCATAAACCTTTGGAGTGCGCAGGCTTGACTGCGCTTTAATACCGGCGGCTGGACGCCGGATAAATATCAAAAGCAGGACCTAAATGCAAAGCGGCGCCGAGTCGCCGCAATCCGAAATACCGCTTGCCGCACTCCATATAAACCGCCGCTAAAAATCATCCTTTACATTAAGTTTATCCGTTTTGAAACTCAAAACAGTCCTGTAAAAGGCTCTGTCCGCCTCCTTCTCGAACCAAGCGGCAGAACAAAATGCATAATCAGCTGCATTTTTCACAACGCCATGATGAACCGGGTTGTGATGGACGTAATTCAGCCTGGCTAAATATGATTTCTCATAGGTAATCCGGCTATCCCAATACTGGAACCAAACACGGCGGCCTTGTGTATGCTCAGCCAGGTTCACTGCTTTGGCAGTAACCATGTGCACCTTATTGATCAGTGTCTTTAAGGGTGCTGACTTATCATCATTGACGGCAATAAAGTGATAATGATTGGAAAGAACTGACCAAGCCTGCAGACGCCAGGCAAACTCCGAACAGCATAATATCAGAACGTCGCATAAAAGGCGTAGCTTTTCTTTATCGCTGAAGAAGGATTTCCTTTCATAAGTCCCGGCAGTCACCATGAAAATACCGGAATCTTTGGCATAATGAACCGGGGCATGCGGCCATTCCGTCATTATCATCTCCTTTTGCAAATTAGAAAGCGGCGCCGAGTCGCCGCACTCCAAAATACCGACCGACGCACTCCATAAACCTTGGGAGTGCGCAGGCTTGACTGCGCTTTAATACCGGCGGCTAGACGCCGGAGCAATATCAAAAGCAAAACCTTAATGCAAAGCGGCGCCAAGTCGCCGCACTCCAAAATACCGTCCGACGCACTCCATAAACCATAAACCTTTGGAGTGCGCAGGCTCGACTGCGCTTTAATACCGGACGCTTCCCGCCGGATAAATATCAGAAGCAGAACTTAAATGCAAAGCGGCGCCGAGTCGCCGCACTCCGAAATATCCACCGCCGCACTCCATAACCATATCCTTGGGAGTGCGCAGGCTTGACTGCGCTTTAATACCGGCGGCTAGACGCCGGAGCAATATCAAAAGCAAAACCTTAATGCAAAGCGGCGCCGAGTCGCCGCACTCCAAAATACCGACCGCCGCACTCCATATAAACCGCTCGCCGCACTTCGAAATAAATCTTATCTATTGAACGGTTTTAATCGTAACGTTGCTTTCAAAAAAAGATTCCGTAGGCTTGCTTCCTTGTGACTTTTCTTTGAGTTGAATACCGCGGGTTTTAACGCCGACATCCTGGGAATTCGTTTTTACTTCATAAACATCGCCGGCTGCCTGCACATTAATTTTGCCCAATTCCGTAGAACTGGCATAAACGATAATTTTCTCTTCGCCAAAAGGCGGATTTACTTCCAGCTCGAAACGGTCATTACCGGAGGGAATTTCATATATTACGCCGCCGTTAAAATAATTGTCCTGGCGTGAGGGATTGGGCAATAGCTGGAGAGATTCACCTTTGACATTTACATACAGCACCCGGGCATAAAAAGGTCTGTTACCTTTGAGAAATATTTTAATCTGTTCTTTATTTTTATATTGTTTTTTATCCGTCCAGACTTTAACGCTGAGCGGCAGGGATGGATCATCAGCCGCTGCCTGATTGGCCGTTAAACTGATCATTGCTTTTTCATCGGGAATCACTTCCGCTTTAATTTTTATCCTGTAGCAATCACCGGAACGTTCGTCTTTATACCAGCTGCGGTCTTTGATCTCGATTACTTTTACCGTAGCGTTGGAATATGCTTCCACAATATCTTTTTCTATCTGATAATCTTTAATTTTAGTTTCACTTTTAACATAGGAAACTGCATATTCCACGGCAATGCGTTTGGCCTCGGACATTGCGGAGAGCTCCGTCTGCTTTCGGGATTTGTCGTCTCCCGCACAGGAATATCCTTCTGCTTCCGTTATAGCCGATTGGGCGGCATAAAGATTGTGGGAAAAAACAACCAAACAACAAATTACCGCGAACATTATCCTGAACATGAAGAGCCTCCTGCGTTAAAAGTGCCAATCAATTTATTAATATCTTTAATATTATTATCCTGCAGATAGTTCTGCATTCCTTCCAGAATATCGGTAGTTGCATACGGATTGATGAAATTAGCAGTACCCACCTGCACGGCTTTGGCTCCCACCATCAGAAATTCCAGAGCATCGACGGCGTTCACGATTCCGCCAATGCCGATAACGGGAATCGCTACGCGCTTTACCACCTGCCAGACCATCCGCAACGCAACCGGTTTGATCGCCGGACCGGAAAGACCACCCGTTATGTTTTTCAAATGCGGTTTTCTGCTTTTTAAATCAACAGACATACCGGTTAAAGTGTTGATTAATGATAAGGCATCCGCTCCCGCCTTTTCCACAGCTGCGGCAACGGCGGCAATATCCGTGACATTGGGAGTAAGTTTGATAATGACAGGCAGATCTGTTTCTTCCTTAACTTTCCGTGTCACCATTGCTGCGACTTTAGGATCAGTACCAAAACTCAAACCCCCTTTTTTCACGTTAGGGCAGGAGACGTTTACTTCCAGGGCGTGGACACCTTTTACAGCGCTCAACTTTTTAGCCACTTTTTGATATTCGGCGTAAGATTCGCCATAGATATTGGCAATTACCGCCACGTCATATTGTCTTAAATAAGGCAGTTTTTCTTCGATAAAGGCATCAACCCCGATATTCTGTAGGCCTATGGCATTGAGCATGCCGCCGGCTGTTTCCATAATCCGCGGCGGCGGGTTGCCCAGGCGCGGCTGAAGCGACAAGCCTTTCACGACAATTGCGCCCAACCGGTTTAAATCTACATAATCGGCATATTCTTCACCGTAACCGAATGTGCCGGATGCCGTCATCACGGGATTCTTCAGGCTGAGTTTGCCTAATTGCACTGCCATCTGAGGAAATGTTTTTGCTTTCATGTTCTCCAATTACTCCCAGATAACATCAGCGAGATTAAATACCGGCCCATCCGAACAAACTCGCTTATAGGCAACATCGCCTTGTTTATCTTTGACGGCCACGGCACATCCCATACAGGCGCCCGTACCGCAGGCCATCCGCTCTTCCAGAGACACCTGGCAAGCGAATTTGCCTTTGCCTAATATTCCGGCAAGTGCTTTCATCATCCCCTTCGGGCCACAGGCATAAACAGCAGTATTCGCGGGATCATATTTTTTAATATCTTCGGCAAAAGCTTGAGTAACTAACGATTTGCGCCCTTGTGATCCGTCATCAGTGCAGATTTGGATATTGTAACAAAGCCTGGTCAGTTTATCCAAACCGACAATTTCTTTTGCAGTTTGCGCGCCCAGATAAAAATTCATGCGGGATGGCACCAGGCAAACATTTTTGCATAAATATTGCGCCAGCAGTGATAAAGGCGCAACGCCGATTCCACCGGCAATAAAAACTATATTTTCTTTTTCCGGAAATACTTCATAGCTGCCGCCCAACGGGCCATGAACTTCCACCTGCGAGCTTTTAATTAACCCCGCCAATATTTGTGTTCCTTTACCGGCAATACGATAGAGAAACTCTATCTCCACGAAAGATTTGCGCAGGCTATAAGAATAGATGCTTATTGGCCGGCCTAAAAACGGTTCGCTAAGCCCCGCAATTCTGATCATGACAAACTGACCGGGCCTGGGCTCGTCAAAAGAATCAGGCAGCTGCACTTTCATCAGGAAGTAATTGGGCCGGATTTCTTCATTTCTTAAGATTTCACCGATAAAAATATTCTTCGCCATCTTATCCTTTTTAACAGGTATTTAGGCTGAAGACTGAAGGCTGAAGGTTACGATGAAGGGGCCAAACGCGCCCTCCCTATAGCCTAACAGCCTTTTGCCTTCGTCTTTCGTCTTTCCCCTTCAGTCCTCAGCCTTCAGCCTTTTGCCTTTCGTCTTTCCCCTTCAGCCCTCAGCCTTCAGTCTTCAGCCTATTTTTATACTTCCGCCCACATTATTAAAGCATCTTCCTGCGTATCGGTGTAATAAAGCGGCCTTCTGCCTTTTACTACAAAACCGCATTTCCGGTAAAGCTTTATTGCTTCTGTATTCGATTCACGGACTTCCAGCGTCTGAGCTTTCACTCCGGCCTGCCGGGATATATCTTTCATCACGTTCATAAAGCCCGAAGCCAGACCTTGCCTGCGAAATTCTTTTTTTACGGCAAGATTATGTAAATGTGCTTCATCGGCAACTATCCAGAAAATCAGATAACCACCGATTATGCTTCTTTTGTTCGAAGACAATCTGGCAACCAGACACTGGGAATGCGCAACCTTGAGTTCACCTGCGAACATGCCCGCCGACCAGGGCGAAACGAAGGACTCCTTCTCAATTGCCAGTATTTCCGGCAAATCTTTATTTCCCATCAAGTCAATGGTAACCGAGATAGCATCATTTTCAGAACGCATGGAAGAATTCCCAAAAAACTACCAGAATTAATAAAACGGCACAGAAAACCGGAACGGCGCCGCGCAGCTTAATCGTATTAATTGCCACCGCAATACCTAATAAGGGCAGAAAATAGTAAAGAAGAAGAAGCATATTCATTACAGGCAAAGCGAGCTTGGGATAAAGCCAGATAACCGCAGGAACTAAGATAGACTGCGCAATTAAAAGATAAAATACCGTTATTAAAAATACTTTGATTAAACCGAAATAATTTTTTTGTTCAATGGCTTTAATATTCCCTGTTTTGGCATCTTCCAGCGCCTGATCAGAAAGAGCATTATTGGATTTAATAATAAAAATATCCATTTTTTTGGCAATTATTCCCAAGGGCACGGCCAGCAGTACGGCCAGCGCAATGAGATCCCGGGTTGTTCCCCCCAGGTTTTGACCGCCCAGGACGGCAATTGACGTTGCGAGTACTGCTACTATGGTATCGTTAGGAGGGATATAAGTACCGACAGGTATGTGATCAATCCAGAAAAGTTCCACTAAAACGCCGATGATCAAACCGGCGTAAGGATTATTCAAGAGCAACCCGATAAACGGGGCGACGACAACCGGTCGGGAAATCATGGCCTGAATGAATATTCGATCAAGGCAAAACAGGCCGCCGCAAAAAGATAATAAAATAATTTTCGTCAGCAATTAAATACCATTTTTTTATGGCGTTATTTCGCAATAATCTTTGAATATGTCCTGAATAGATACGGCCCGTTCCCGCGGGATGCGTCTCACTCCGATCGTCACTCCATCATTTTCCAAAAGCTGCAGAAGATCTTTTATTTCATTATCACACAAGAAGACCGAAGTACCATGACATAGTTTGTATTCTTCGTTATAAATATTGCCAATATTGAGTTTATCAAAGTGAAAGCCAAGATTATAAGCCCTGCAGGCATCAGCAACTGTGGCAAATAAAACAATCGTCTTTTTTCCACCATTCCGGCTGAAAGTATAAGTTCTAGCAAAATCTTCGACAGTGCAGATTGTTACTTCGATTTCACTGGGGACAGCCATGCGGATTACGGTTTCACAATAAAAATCGCAGGCCGCATTGTCATTGACCACCATGATACATTTCGCTTCAATGAACGGTACCCATGCTTCCAGAATTTGACCGTGGACAAGTCTGTTGTCAATGCGCACCAAAGCTATATCATAGGCGGTATCTGTCAATTGTTCACCCGACTGCTTTTTTGCTTAATATTTCACTGGCCAGCGAAATATTCTTTTTACCGTATTCTTTAATCAGGCAGGCATATTCGTTTAAAGACATTTCTGCTTTTTCATCAGACAATTTCAGCATCATCGGCAAATTAACGCCTGTAACTACTTCTACTTTTCCTTCTTTCAGGAAAGATAGTGAAATATTAGAAGGTGTTCCACCAAAAAGGTCGGTGAGAATTAAAACCCCCTTCCCTTTATCCAGTTTTTTTATGGCATTGCCGATTTCCTTTTTCAAATCTTCAACACCTTTTGATTCATCGGTCGAAACGTGCAACACTCCACGGAGTGGACCCTTGATCAACTCTGCCGCTTTAATCAGTTCATTACCTAAATTACCGTGCGTCGTTATAAGCACACCAATCATTATCTTGCCCTCTTTAAAAGCATCTAACCGAATATTTTCCGATGCTCTTCTTACTGTTGAAATTTAAGGACGTAAGCTAATGGATTGCCGTATAATTGTCAAGACTTATAACGATTAATTAAAGAACAATGTATTAAACCGCTATCCGTTGTATCACGTTGTTATCATTACTATTTGTGTTTTTTTTGTTGAACCGCTATTTCTTCAGGCATCGTTTAGTCCGAATTGACGGGAAATTCGCCTCATAATAGGAGATATTGAGACCCCTTCATTCAAAAGATAACGCGTCGGCAGGGAGGAGGCTCCGCAGGCGCATTTGTACACGCGTGGCTTTCACGTTATACGTTGAGGAAGCCGACCCCGGCCTGCGAGACTTTGTCATCATTACTTTTTGGTCATTCCGGGCAAGCGAAGCGCGACGAAGAGCCTGCCCCGTACTCGATACGGGGGAATCCAGTATTATTGGTATGTTCTGGATGCCGATTCGCGTGCCCTCTCGTGACCTCGCGTAACCTTCAGGTTATCAGGTTATCAGGGTATTCATCGGCATGACGCTATTGATAGCACTTTTCCTATTACGACACAGTCTCCTGCGCCCGCGCAGGCTGAGCCAACAAAGCTAGCTAAAGAATGCGGCTTGGTAATTAACCACCTCGCGAGCTCGCTTGCGAGGCATGAAATGAACGTCATTATATCGCGAGCGAGCTCACGAGAATTAACGCGCCCCGCGTGAGCGGGATTAAATATCTATTGATAAGATATGATATTCGACCGTTCTCAGTGGATAAAGTGACTCCATGATCCTGGTGTAACGCTTGAGCTGTTCCTCGTACTTTTGCCTGAACCCGCGCATTGAACCTGATTTATAATCAATGATTGTGATAAGATTATCGGACACCGTCATTCTATCCACTATACCAAAATTATTCTTATCCGATATCTGCTGCTCTATATAGAGTTTGCCCGGCCGGAACATTATGGCAGAGACATCGCTCCTTTGGACAAACCGAAGCACCGCCGCATATTCCTGTTTGTTTAGCTCTCCGGCGGGCGGTAGTTCAGATTGATGAACAACCTTCATAAGCCAGCGGTGCAGTCGTTCACCACGCATGATACCGGTTTTGATGTAAGCGGATATGAGTGTCGGGTCAATCTCGGCATACTTATCAGGTTCGTTATTTTGTTTTTCAGGCACACTAAATATGGTGATGCCTTCAGTCTCTTTTGCACGCCCGGATAAAGGGCAGATATCCTTCTTAACGCCACCAGGTGCAAACTCCGAGAATGTATCCAGCACTGCCTGATGAACCTCTTTGTAGTTCCCATCTTTATTTGTCGGCAGAAAAACTGTGAGTGTTTGTACCGCCCTCGTCGCGGCAACATAGAAAACATTTGCCTTCTCGCTGCGCATCAGCGTCATATTTACTTCACGATTTTCCGCTATTTCCCTGGCCACGGTCGATTCGCTTGCCGCCCAGAAATCGAATTCTTTCCTTGAAAATTGCACATAACATTTCTCGGAAGGAAGAAAGAACGGTGACTCTTTTTCATCCTCGTTCCAGAAAATAAAAACGTGCTTGAACTGAAGCCCTTTTGTTCCATGGATGGTATCAACTTTAATATTATCCCTGTTCTCGGCCTCCGGCACCTTCATGCTAAACCTTATATTGAACATCCATAAAAGGAAAGCATCAACGTCAGCGCCGCCTTCATTGAAGAATGCCTGCGCCTCATCCTGCCATATATCAAGTATTGTTGCGGAGAGTTTCCCGCGCAAAAGCTCAATAGCACAGCTTACAGCCAGTATTCCGAAAGGTCGGGGGAATTTCCCGGCAAACTCGGTCCGGAAATCTTCTATATTCCCCAATATCTCTTTCCATAAAGGCGACTGCGCGGCTGTTTTAGCGAATTGTGTATCACCATCTTTGGAGAGAACACCTGCCAGGAAAAGCATTACCGCAACACCTTCTTTTGTCGAAAGAAGCTGCCTGCCTTTGACCTCGGACACACCGATGCCCGCATTTATCAGCTCGGTTGCTATCTTCTGAACATAGTTGTTGGTAGCCGCAAGTACCGCCATATCGCCCCACTGACAAGCATACTCCGTCTTTTTGGCCTGCAAAACCTCAAGTATCGCGGGATAGAAATTGTCTTCCGAACGACCGTCTTTTTCCAGTTGGACGAGGCTCACCTCCGTCACGCCTTCAAAGCCGTTAGCTTTTTCCGGTGGTTTCTGTGTTTCCGTTCTCTCTTTTCCGGCAAAAAGATTTTCCACAAGTTTGTTAAAAAACGATATCAGCAGCGGTGTGCTTCGATAGTTATATTCCAGCGAGCGCTCAGCGATCACACCGTTTTCCAGATAGCTCCCAATTGCCCTTTCCAGCGCCGCACGGTTGGCGCCACGCCATCCGTAGATCATCTGTTTCCAATCACCCACGGCAAAGAACGATCTTTCGCCACGCTCACCGTAACCGGATAAAATCTCGTCAATGAGGGGCAGCAGTATCTCTATATCGCCCGTCGACGTATCCTGGAATTCGTCAATCAGCAGATGCTCCGTCCTGTCCAGCCCGAGGGAAAAGTAATTGCTCATGAGCTTCGGTCTTTCACTCGCTGCGGTGCCGTCAAGGGCAAGCAGGCCTTTCCTTACATCGGAGAAGAATATCTGCCCCTTTTCCTTCTTCACCGTATCTGCGGCATCAAGATATATGTCGCAAAGAGAGGCAACTGCCAACTCCCGGAGGAGAGCCTTGTTTAAGGACAGCTTCTCGGCAGTCCTTCTGTAATACCGGAAAATCATATTAAGATCCGAGTAAGGACTCTTATTCCACGCTATCTTTTTGCCAAGGCTTGTGTAATTTTCCAGAGTAGAATGAGAGGCAACTGTCTTCGAAATAAAACTTTCATAATCGGCCAAAGCATTTATAACCCTGTTTCGAACATTGGCTTCAGGGATCAATTCCGACAATGCCTTTGCTTTCATGCTCAGACGTTCCAGAGCATTCCTTAATATGCCGTTCTCTTTCATCATGGAATCAAGTTCTTCCAGCTTCTCCATATCCGCCAGGCAGCGCTCGACAGTTTGTTCATCGGCCAGGGGACCCCAGAGTGTATCAATGTCCGTTCCCAATATCCTGGCGGCAATTATGAGCTTATTCCCCTTGCCGCTGCGCATTGCGCTATCGCGGAAAAGGCTTTCTATCTGGCCGGATAATTCTATCTGTGCCTTCTCGTCAGCCATCTTCGGCGCATAACCGGATGCGGCAAAAAGCCTGTAAAAGAATGAATCTATCGTCGAGTACCCGACGCGTCCGGCCTCCATAATAAGACTCAACCTGGCGAGCAGGGGGATCTCTTTTTTTGATGCTATCTTTTCCATAATGCGGGAGCGCATCTCCGCAGTGGCGGCACGGGTAAATGTAAGCGCAGAGATAAATTTCCCCCCGGTAGATATCCTGTTAAACACCTCGTTGGTAAGCTGTGTTGTTTTTCCCGAGCCGGCTGAAGCTTTCAGAAGAATACTTTGCATTAGTTCTTCCCCCGTGAAGCCTTATAATAGCCTTCTTTGCCGCATAATGACTGAAGCAGGCAGAATTCGCAGGCTGGAGAGTCATGATTGGGCACAAGTTCACTTCCGCCGCTTATGGCATCGAGTCGATCCTTGATAGCCGACAGCAGATCATCCGCCGTGACACTCAGATCATCCGGAAGCACCATAACCCGATCTTTTGAGGATTCTTTCAGAAAATAAAAAAAGGCGCCGTCCGCTCCTTCAATAAAGCGTTGATAGATAATAAGCTGGGCCGCGGGGTGCAGAACGCCATGTTCTTTAAAACTCTCCAGCACAGTTTTTCTTGCGGGGATGGCATACCTGCTTTGCTTCTTCGAATACTTGAAATCAATAACCTCGGTGCGCCCCGCTATCTTTGCCAGTCTGTCTGACCGCCCGGTTATCTTATAGCATCCGTCGATCTGGCCTGCGAATTTTTCCTCGCACGATATGGCATTATCGGCAAAGATTATTCGCCGGCCTGATTCCAACTCGTCTGCATATATTTCCTTCAGTAAGATTTTTGCGTTTTGCATGTAGATATTTATCCCGTCAATATCTCTTATTTCCGCGTTTTCATCGCTTGCCCAGAGTTCATCAAAAAGCCCTTCCCAGTTATTCAGCAGATCCTTTCTGTCGGTTGAGAGCTGTTGAAGGAATTTATGAATAAAAGTTCCCATCTGCATGTTTATTTTTTCATCATCATCCATAAATGACGGGGGTTCAATCCTGAGTATGTATTGATGGTAGAACAAAAACGGACACGCCAGGATCTTTAAAAGGCTCGAAAAGGAATATGTAAATTCCTTAAGCCGGTTTCTCAAATTATCATCAATCGGTATCGCCGGCTTGTTACTGCTTTGCCTTTCCGACAGCGTCTCCTTAAATGCTATTGCCGTAATCGGCTTCCCAAACTCCTGCGCAAGAAGGCTCATGTAATAGCTCGGTGTTCTTTCCCTTATTTTGTCGTCCACCGCTGCTATTTTAATCCTGCCGCCCTGCGCCAGGATCTGCCGGAAAAGAAGGTCCTCGTATTCAAATACACTTTTTCGCATCTGCGGCACATGCACCGGATTGATGAAAGGACCTTCAAAAGGCTGTGTCGGCATGATGCCGCTGTCGAGAGGAAGGATCAATGCCCGGCTGAATTTCTCACCCGAAACATGGCCGAAGCCGACAACCTGTACCGGTGCCGATCTGCTCCCGGTAATGCGGAATTTTTTCGCTTCGAGAAGCATTTTCGCAGCATCAGTCAGATTGTTTCCCAGTCTCACCTTCCAATCGTCGAGGAGAGTGGAAAAAGAGACGGCAGCCTCCAGCGCCTCACACTCCTCGCGGATATAATTTTCTCTATTTTTTGACAATTCCACCGCGCAGGTTATGGCATATCTCTTAAAATCGGGCATCAGGCCTGAATGTTCAGCTTTTTCTATCTCAGTAAGAAGCCTTCTTCCTGCTGAAGTTGTCGAAAACGGCAGCCAAATAGCGAGATTAATGACATTCCCGAACAGGCGAAGTGATCTATTCCAGAGCATTGTTGTGAGTGACTCATCCAGCAGGTATATCATGAGCTGATCGTTTTCCGACCGTTCTTGAAGAAAATTGGAGATTTCCAATGTGACAAAGTCAACGATGGAATGAAGCCCGGTAAGTCTGACCAACTCGATGCCTGAGCCTGCTGAAGGTTCAACCCCAACGCCGAACGACAGAACAATATTTTTTGCCGAATCAAACGGTAGTTTATCAGGCCCGGATAGGTCATGCCCGAAAAGAGGCTTATCAATTAATAACCTTTCCGGGCTGATCTTTCTGTAGAACCTATCGGTCACCGGTGTTATCCCGGGAAGTCCGATAAATATCTCCTTTTCGCCCGGGGTCATCTCATCAAGCCGCGCTATTTCCAGTTCCGGCATAAAGAGATTTATTCCGGAGAGCCACTGCCGAAAAGCCTCCGCAGTTTCCAGATATTCCTCAAATCTGTTCCACTCATCATCGGTAAACCGCTCCGCGCCGCAAATAGTATCTCTGCCGATATTATATTCCGCAAGTTTAACAATAAGTGGCAGAATTACTGTGGCGCGGCGCGCTGGATAGGGCTCATCGGGAAATCTTTCGGCAACGAACTGGATAAAGTAAAGGAGGCTCTCATCACCCGGCGCAGGCTGAAGATTGGAACTCGCGCCGATCTTTTTTGTCATATATGAATTAAGGCCTTCGATCTTTGGAAGAATGCCACCAAGCTCGCTGTGTATAAAATGCTGTACAGGGTCCACAGCCCTATCGCTGGCACAAATTATTGTCCAACCGGAAAGATCAGGATGGTCATTGCGCAGAAGTTCGATTAACTTTTTCGAATATTGGGACATGTTGTCTTCCAATGAATATTAATATTTTTTTGGGCCAGCGTATTCAAATCCAGACAAATATGCCCATAGCGTCAATGCCGGCTCGTCCTACTTTGCTAATGATTGTAGATCTTTTTCATGACCTTGTCTGCCATGATTTGGGATCGCGCTTGGCATGGAATACAGCAAGAACGACAATTCGTTTATCTTCAACTATGTAGAATATACCGTAAGGGAAACGTCGGATAAGGCAACGTCTGACTTCCTGATGAACAACGGGATTTTGTAAAGGATACCTGTGTATAGATTTTAACTGAGCATCAACATGCAGAAGAAAATCGGCCCCTAATCCCGGCATTTGTGTTTCATACCACGCATAAGCTTCCTTTAGGTCTTGTTCCGCCTCGGAGCGGATGAAAATTATTTGTTTCATGTTCGGCGAATGGCTTCTCTAACACACTCCCATGTAGATCCTTCTTCCGGATTCAAACGATAACCTTCCAGGCGTCGATCTAATTCAGCCGCCTGCGCATCCGTAAGGGGCAATTCTTCCGGCACTTCGGCTATACTGTCCCAAATATCTTCAACGAGTTCAATTCTTTCAGGAACACTCAATCTTACATATTCGGCAATGCTTGAATTTTTCATATTTCGCGCACCTCCTTATCAATTAAGGGAAATGTATTTCTCAATTTTAGAATTCATGCCCTGCACTTTATATTATCAGGAAATGATTTTCAAGCTTTCAGTTTCATTAAAGAATCGATATATTTATAGTTGCTTTTTCGGTTTTTTTGAATTATTAAGTCGACATCTTGAATATCATAATTTTCACAATACCAATAATTTAATTTTTACTATACATATGAGTTATTATTTAAACACGACGGATGAATATTACCTGCACGATAAAGATTCCCTGAACTGGGAATTGACGGTATGTAATGCCCTGCAGCCGGAGAAAAGCCCCTGCCGCAAAGTCCTGCAGACCGACAGTCCTTTTGGTTGCCAACTATTTTATTTTCTCAATGATCTGGTCCAATTCACAGGTCTGAAAAACATTCTCGAAGTTGGTGGCGGTTTCGGTTATCTGATGCGAGATTTTCTGACTCTGGCTCCGCATCTGAGAGCTACTATGCTCGATATTTCTCCTTATCTTCTCGAAAAGCAGAAGAACTGTTTAGCTGACCGTAATGTCGCATTTCTGAAACGCGACATTCTGAGCATGAAAATCAGCGAATTACGGCATTATGATCTGGCAATATTGAATGAAAATCTTGGCGATTTCCCCACCCTGGTTGCCCAATCGCCGGAAGGACAATCCGCTAATTGCCAGAAACACCATTATCTGGAAAAGCTGACTTACTTTAGACAAACATATCAGCTGACATTACCTCAGGATGAAAACATTAATATCGGCGCACTGGAAGTCCTGGACAATCTATGTCTGGCCGGAGTCCGGCATATCTATTTGAGCGAACATAGCTGCGAAGCAACTCTTCCTCCTTCATTAGAACATTATATCCATTTTGCATCAACCATTACACCGGAAAGAATCTCTCTCAAAGAGCATGATGAATATACCATTAAGTTTTCCCACCTTCAGCAACTAGCCCAGGCTCATAATTACAAAGTTATCCGCGGTCAGTTTATTGACTTTTTGCCTGTTAATTGCAATGATCGCGTGCAAACCGCTTTGCGTTTATCAACACCTTTCAGTGACGAACAGGAAATCATCCAGCAGTTTGTTTATGATCT
>JANYAY010000091.1 GCA_025361065.1 Deltaproteobacteria bacterium | reverse complement strand
GACCAGAATTTATCATCTTCAGCAATGATAAAAGCTTTCATCACGTAAGGCGATATTCGGGAAAGTGGTACCCACGTATTTCTGATCTTCTTCTTAATGCCCTTCTTCTGCCACATTTCTTCCCTGTATTCCATAAATGCTGTTTTTCCGGGCCGGCTCTTTTTTAACAATTCTATATTCGGATAAATACAATAACGTCCGATATCTACGATTATATATGCACTGATTAAAAGCAGGACAAGAAAAGATATTTTTTTCAAAATTATCATGATATTTTTCCGCAATTTTTTATTGAGCCTTTTATACCTCATTAAATAGGAATGCAAAATAAATTTGACAGAACAGATTAATTTTAGTATTGCATACGCGCGAAGATATTGAAACGACATTGGCAGATATTATTCGTTTTCAGTGTGCAGTCAAACATCAGTCCTTATCGACCTCGCGTCGAAATCTGTGCACCGTTAGCAAAATGGGGCCCCCCCAACAAATATTAAGGAGGTACTTCATGATGAAACGGCGGATTTTCTTATTATCATTGCTTTTTTTACTGGGTTTGTCATTGGGATTGGTTACCAGCTCAGCGGCCGAACAATACGAAGTTAAAAAAGGCGACAATCTTATCAGCATTTCCCAAAAAACTGGTGTGAGCATCAGGGACATCAAGCAGGCTAACGGGCTTAAAGGAAATGCGCTGAAATTAAAGCAAGTTCTCAACATTCCCGAAAAAGGTAAATCGACTTCCACCGTCAAAGCAAAAGTTAAACCGGCAGCCTATTACATCGTCAAAAAAGGTGATAATATTGCACTGATTGCCAGAAAAACAGGAACTCCGATAAGCCAAATAATGGCCATGAATAAGATACGCCCTAAAAGTTTACGGATTGGCCAAAAATTGATTCTGGCTAAGACACCACGTACACCGGGAAAAGAAACCGTAATAAATGATGAAAAAGCTCTGACCGAAGACGATGGCGAAGACGATGATGAGGACATGGCTGCAGCCGGTGATGTTATCAATCTGCAAAAAGATAATAAAACCAGTGCTGAACTTCTGGGGAAATGGAGCAGCCCGGATGAACGGAAACTATTTGTTAAAGTAGCTACCGGTTTCTTAGGCGCACCTTACAGATTAGGAGGCTCAACCGTTAGAGGAATTGACTGTTCCGCATTTGTCCGCAAGATGTACCAATTGTTTGATATAGCCCTGCCCCGTACCGCTCGCGAGCAATATAATGTCGGTCTAAGCGTTGATAAAAATGAACTGCTGGAAGGAGATCTTGTTTTCTTCCAGACACGAAAACCTGTGGGACATGTAGGAATTTATGTCGGCAATAATGAATTCGTGCACGCTTCCTTCCGGGATAAGGTTGTGAGAATTGATAACCTGGACTCACCATACTTCCATAAAAGATTTATCCGCGCCGTTCGTGTCAAGGGTCTCAATGAAAATGGCGTTTAAATTTTCACTAACTTGATTAGCCGTAAGCCACGGGCATTAACTCCAAAGCAGGCTCAGTGGTTCATATTTTCCGCTTTGCGGGATTATTATTCAACTTAGCATTTCCATAAGCTTCACTTGCGGAATTGGAGTTTCACGAGAAAGAAGGGCATTTTTAATATGCCCTTTTTTTCATCCCTTTTAGCTCATATGGATGGAGTAAAGTTCATAAAAGAAATAAAGGCTGCAGGGGCAAAAATATTCGTTCAGATAATTTCTAATAATCTACCGGATTTGTCTTCTAATCGAACATATATTTTTATTCAGTTTTGCCAGTTGATTATCAGCACGGTTTATTATATGAATGCATGAGTTTAGGTTTTACTCAATGCCCGCAGCAAAAACATGCATAAACATGGTTGATGACTAAACACTTAAAGTTTTTCACAATCTTCTGCAGGGATTACTTAAATTATTTCCAATCTATTCACAAAGAGGAGAATATTTATGAAAAAGATAATTTTGTCTGTTACCTGTATTTTTATCCTGGCCCTGTTTTGCAGCGGCTGTTTAGTTACAGAAGGTAAATATGTAAAAAAGGTGCAGGAAGCCGACAGTTTAGCTAAGGAAACCGACAGATTAACTAAGGAGCTCGCGGCTCTGAACGACAGGTACAAAGCACTGACTGATGAAAACAATTCTCTGAAAGAACAGATAAAGAAATTAACCGGTGATATGGCTAATGTAACAGGACAACGTGATGAACTCGATAAAGTTTTAAAATTAAAAACAGATGATTTATCAAAAGCAATTTCGGAGAGTCGTAAAAAAGTGGCCGATCTGGAAGCAGAAAATACTAAATTGAAAGAAAATGTCGCGCAGTTACAAGTCAAATCAAAGGAAGTTGAAAAGCAGAGCAATACTTTTCAGGAGCTGGTGCAGGAAATGAAAGGTGAAATAGCTCAGGGGCAAATTGCCATCACCGAACTCAAAGGCAAGCTCACTATGGATGTAGTAGACAAGATTCTCTTTGCTTCGGGCGAATCAGCAGTTAAAAAAGAAGGGTTGGCTGTTCTCAAAAGAGTGGTGGAAATTTTAAAAAACGTCCAGGATAAGAATATCCGTGTTGAAGGTCATACGGACAATATTCAGATTACCAGCCGGCTGGCCAAAGTTTATCCGACAAACTGGGAACTTTCTGCGGCACGCGCAATAAATGTGACCAAATATTTACAACAGCAGGGTATCGATGCCAAAATACTTTCGGCCACAGCTTTCGGCGAGTTCCAGCCGCTGGCTGACAACAGTACGCAGGAAGGCAGAGCGAAAAACCGTCGGATAGCTATCATTTTGCTGCCCAAGGAATAGTTTTTAATGGGAAAAAACATAGTTGAAAAAATTCTCGCACAACATTTAATCGCCGGCCTTTTTGCGCCTGGCGAGGAAATCGGCATTTCCATTGATCAGACTTTAACACAGGATGCCACGGGCACAATGGCCTATCTGCAATTGGAAGCGATGGGTGTTCCCAAAGTTAAAACTGATCTGTCTGTCAGTTATATCGATCATAACACTATCCAGATCGGTTTTGAAAATGCTGATGACCACAGATATTTACAGAGTATTGCCCAAAAATTCGGAATTGTTCTTTCCCGCGCCGGAAATGGCATTTGCCATCAGGTTCATTTGGAGAGATTCGGCCGTCCCGGAAAAACATTAATCGGTTCGGATAGTCACACGCCCACCTGCGGAGCGCTCGGCATGATTGCTATTGGTGCAGGAGGCCTTGATGTGGCACAGGCTATGGCGGGCGAACCGTTTTATCTTATTTGTCCAAAGGTGGTGAAAATTAATTTATCGGGACAATTGCCGGCATGGGTTTCGGCCAAAGATATAATTCTTAAAGTATTGGGAATCTTTACTACCAAGGGAAATGTCGGCACCATCTTTGAATATGGCGGTAGCGGCGCGAGCTTGCTTACAGTACCGGAGCGAGCCACCATAACCAATATGGGTGCGGAATGCGGTGTGACAACATCCATTTTCCCGAGCGATGAGATGACCAGGCTGTTTTTGCGCGCACAACAAAGAGAAGCTGATTTCGTCGAACTTATGCCCGATCCGGAAGCAACTTATGCGCAAGTGGTTGATATTGATTTATCAAAGCTTACACCAATGACAGCCAAACCGCACAGCCCGGATAATATCAGCACAGTTGAGAACATGAAAGATATTGCCGTAGATCAGGTCTGTCTGGGCAGTTGTACAAATTCATCCTACAAAGATTTAGTGACCGTCGCTAAAATTTTAAAAGGAAAAGTGGTGCATCCCGAAGTCAGCTTTATACTGGCACCCGGTTCGCGGCAGGTTCTGGAAAATCTGGCTCATGACGGATATCTTGCCGATTTAATTGCCGCCGGTGCACGGCTGATGGAAAATGCCTGCGGCTTTTGCATTGGCAACAGCCAAAGTCCCAAATCCGGTTCCGTATCATTGCGCACATCCAATCGCAATTTTCCGGGACGCTCCGGAACAATGGACGCCGATGTTTATCTTGTCAGCCCCGAAACCGCAGCAGCAGCGGTAATTACAGGGCACTTCACTGATCCGCGTAATTTGGGAATGGCTTATCCCCGGGTGGAAATACCGGAAAAGTTTCTCCTTGACGACAGCATGGTCATCTGGCCGGATAATGCTAATCGCAACATGGAAGTTTATCGCGGGCCGAATATCGGCGCACCGCCGAAAAACACGGCATTGCCTGCCGCTATCCATGCTCAGGTAACGATCAAAGTCGGCGACAAAATCACCACTGACCATATTATTCCGGCGGGCGCACGCATGAAATACCGCTCGAATATTCCGAAATATTCGGAGTTTGTTTTTGAAAATATTGACTCTAATTTTGCAAAAAATGCGCTGAAAATAAAAGCTGCCGGAACACAGAATATCATTGTAGCCGGTCTTTCTTACGGGCAGGGATCATCACGCGAACATGCCGCTGTCTGTCCCATGTATCTTGGTGTCCGCGCCGTTATTGCCAAATCTTTTGAACGCATTCACACCGCCAATCTGATTAATTTTGGCATACTGCCGCTTATTTTTTGTCAGGAGAGTGATTATGACAAAATCGAGCAGGGTGACATCCTTGAAATCGCCGAGGTCCGGAAATTAATTGCCGCGGGCAGCGCTTTGCTTGTGCAAAACAAGACCAAGAAACACTCTTTTTCCGTCACCTGCAATTTATCGGCAAGACAAAAACAAATAGTCCTCGCAGGCGGTGCACTCAATATAAATAGGCTGAAGACTGATGGCTGAGGGTTTATTTTGTGGCGCGCTTCGCGCGCTTCATCTTGACCTTCAGCCTTCAGTCCTCAGCCTACCTAACAAGGAGCAAATATTTTTTATGTCCAGGAAGATTAAAGTAAAAACTACGCTCGTCGAAATGGACGGCGATGAAATGACCCGCATAATGTGGAAGATGGTCAAGGATAAACTTCTTTTCCCCTATCTTGACATGAATATCGATTATTACGATTTGCACGTTAAACATCGCGACGAAACCGACGATCAGGTAACAGTGGATGCCGCAAAAGCTATCATGAAATACGGCGTCGGTATTAAATGCGCAACAATTACACCCAACGAAGACAGAGTGAAAGAATATACTTTAAAAAAAGCCTGGAAAAGTCCCAACGGTACAATCCGCGCAATGCTCGACGGCACGGTATTCCGCAAACCGATTCTGGTCAAAAACATTAAACCGGCCGTTTCCGCCTGGAAAAAACCGATTACCATCGGGCGTCACGCCTATGGCGACGTCTATAGTAATACCGAATTTGCTGTTCCCGGCGCAGGGAAACTCGAACTGGTCTTTACTCCGCAAGAAGGCGGCAAGCAAATCAGCATCCCCGTTTTTGATTTTCCGGGCCCGGGAATCGCACAGGTTAACCATAACCTGGACCAATCAATCTTGAGCTTTGCCCGTGCCTGTTTCACTTACGCTTTTAGTGAAAATATTGACCTCTGGTTTTCCACCAAAGACACTATTTCTAAAATATACGATGCCGGCTTCCGCGATATCTTTGACCGTGAATTTGAACAAAACTGGAAAGAGAAATTCCAAGCGGCCGGAATTGAATATTTCTTCACTCTGATTGACGATGCCGTCGCCCGCATTATGAAAATTGAAGGCGGCATCCTTTGGGCGCTGAAGAATTATGATGGCGACGTTCTGTCGGACATGATTGCCTCGGCCAACGGCTCGCTGGCGATGATGACATCGGTGCTTGTTTCTCCCAACGGCTGGTTCGAATATGAAGCTGCGCATGGCACCGTGCAGAAACATTACTACAAACATTTAAAAGGTGAAGAAACATCCAGCAATTCCATGGCGCTGATTTTTGCCTGGACCGGCGGCCTGCGCAAACGCGGCGAACTGGACGCAACTCCCGACGTAGTTGAATTTGCCGACAAGCTCGAATCGGCAGCTCTGGCTACTGTTGAGGAAGGAATCATGACCGGAGATTTACTCGTACTGGCCGAAAAAAAACAGTCCAACAGAAAAGTCAATACCGAAGCCTTCATTGACGCAATTGCGGTTAATTTGCAAAAAATACTATGAATCCATTACCCAACCTGCTGGATTTCACACTGGAGGAAATGGAAGAATTCATTTTCTCTCTGGGCAAAGAGAAATTTCGTGCCCGGCAAATTCTGAAATGTCTTTACCAATCCGGCAATCGCACCATTGCCGAGATGACCACAATATCGCGTGAATTCCGCAGCAGACTTGCCGATATTTCCCGCATCGAGAGACCGGAAGTTGTCAAAATTCTGGAATCAAAAGATGGAACCAAAAAAGCCCTCTTGCGCCTGGAAGATGGTCTCTTTATTGAAAGCGTTCTCATCCCCGGCAAGCGTAATTGGACAATTTGCGTTTCCACCCAGGCCGGCTGCGCCATGGGTTGCAAATTCTGCCTCACTGCCCGCCAGGGATTTAAAAGAAATTTGCAACCGTCAGAGATTACCGGCCAAATTCTTGCGCTGCAAAACAAAACACCCCAGGGACCGGAGATCAAGAACATTGTGATGATGGGCATGGGCGAACCTCTGGCCAATTATGACAATACTTTGAAGGCAATAAAAAATATCACCTGTGATTTCGGTTTAGGTTTTTCCAACCGTAAAGTCACAGTTTCCACCTGTGGTCTGGCGCCGCAAATTGTTCAATTAGGCAAAGATATTTGCATTAATTTAGCCGTATCATTAAACGCCCCCGATAATGAGACAAGAAACAATCTTATGCCGATTAATAAAAAGTATCCGCTGGAAGTAATGCTCGATGCCTGCAAGAAATATCAAATGCCCGGCCGTCGCCTGCTTACTTTTGAATACATATTAATTGATGGCGTTAATTCATCGGTGCGCGATGCCGAGAAACTGGCCACATTATTAAAAGATCAACGCTGCAAATTAAATTTGATTGTTTTCAACGAATTCCCCGGAGCACCTTTTAAGTCTCCGGCAAAAACTGATGTGGAAGCTTTCCAGCAAAGGCTGATCAAAAAACATTATACGACTGTCATTCGCACCAGCAAAGGCGGTGACATCCTTGCCGCCTGCGGACAGTTAAGCGGATCAATGAAGTTGTAAGTTAAATATAACCTTGCAAAATGCCACTATGTGGCAAAAGGAGGTAATAAAAATGTACGAAAGTGACGCTGATAAGACAAAAGAGGCCATCCAGGCTATGGCTAAAAAAGCCCCGACAAAATTGATAGTTATTGCGGGTGCCATTCTTTTAATCTTAGTTTTTTTCAGGCCGTGGGTACAGGTCGGCGCGGGACAAAGGGGTATCGTTCTTAATTTCGGCGCCGTGCAAAAAAAAGTTCTGGAGGAAGGTCTGCATTTTCGGATACCAATAATGCAGGAGATTGCGCTGATGGATGTGAAAGTTCAGAAAGCCGAGACGGATGCGGCCGCAGCCTCAGCTGATCTGCAGGATGTTACATCCCGTGTAGCCCTGAATTATCATATCGTTCCCGATCAGGCTAATACCGTCTATCAGAAGATTGGTGTCCAGTTCAAGGAGCGTATCATCGACCCTGCCATTTTGGAGGTCGTCAAGGCCGTGACTGCCAAGTACACGGCAGAGGAGCTTATAACCAAGAGACCGGCTGTCAGTGAAGCCATGAGGCGGAATCTGATGGAGAGACTCATCGTAAACAATATTGCCGTTGACGCCTTTTCCATAGTGACCTTCAGTTTTTCAAAGGTTTTCACCGAGGCCATCGAATCCAAACAGACAGCAGAGCAGCTGGCCCTGAAAGCAAAAAGAGACCTCGACAGGATAAAAATCGAAGCGGAACAAAAGATCACTGCGGCCCGGGCGGAAGCAGAGTCGCTGAGATTGCAGAGGGCAAACATCTCGACGGACTTAATAGAACTGCGGAAAATCGAAGCCAATATGAAAGCCATTGAAAAATGGAACGGAATACTTCCCCAGGTAACGGGCGGAGGAGCCATACCGATGATCGGTCTGGGTGGAGGCGATGCGCCAAAAAAGATTAAACCATAAAGAAGACCGGCACTGTTTATTTTCAACCGGTAATACCCTTTATAAAAAAAATGAGTCGTTATCAGTTATTACACCGGCAATTAAAAACCGCAATCGTCATGCCGGACTCGATCCGGCATCCAGCTAAATAAATTCTGGATTCCGTCTTTCGCCGGAATGACAACATTGAGATATCTTGTTGCCGGAGTAATAAGGTAACGGCTCATTTTTTGAAATACATTACTGATTGCCGGAATTAAACCGCCGTCTTATTAGATTTGCTTATCCACTGTTTTCGTATGACAAGGAAGTAAAAAATCAGATTGACGGTGATGACCAGCATACCGAGGATGTTTTGCATTGTGACAGTCAGGTTTTCGGGATAAATTAGCGGGATGAGATAGTACTCTATAAAATCACCGTGATAAGCCGCGCCTCCTCCATGCTGTCGAAAATAATTCTCCAGCGGTGTCAGGGGACAAACCCAACCGCAGAATTCAACTGTTGCTCCCCAGGCTGCCGCAGGCAGATGCATCAGAGCAAGCCGGGGACGGCGCGAATGACGAATATTCCGCCGACAACGACAAAAGCTATAAACAGGAAATGCAATACAACGAGCACATCGGCAAGCAGCTGGTACATGTCGCCTCCAAAGGACATAAGGGATCATGCGACGATATGATATTTCTGTGTCTTAAAATCTCAAAGCTTTTTGGAGACTGCTTTTTTGTCATTATCTTATCCCTTTCTCACTGAACCAGTTGCAGCGCCGCCCTGAACCGAAAAACATGGTCGTTTTCAGTTCCCCATCTTCTCCAGTTCCATAATTTTTGCTTTTAAAACGTCGGGAATGGGAACTTTCTTATTATTGTGGTAGTCATAGGTAACAATAACTCCTTCACCATCGGCGGCAATTCTTTTGTGTTTGATGCTGAACACTTCATAACCCATGACAAATCGGTCTTCTTCCATACTCAATATTTTGGTTCCGGCAATCACCGTATCCGGGTATTGTAGCGGAAGTTTATAGCGGCACTCGGTGGAAGCCAGAATCGGCCCGATACCTGATTCACGTGCATAACCCATCATGTCCAGACGGTTAAAGTACTCTATTCTAACGGTTTCAAAATAGCGAAAATAGATAATGTTGTTGATGTGCCCCATAGCGTCCATTTCACCCCATGCCACAGGAATATTCATTGTGACCGTACAAGCCGATAGAACATCTTCCATATTCTCTCCCTCTTTCATGTTATAAAATCAATCAACCACCTCACAGCAGGCTGTCGAGGTATGAAATGAACTTCCTTATATCGCAGCAAGCTGCGGAGAATTAACGCTCGTCCCGCATTAGCGGGATTAAAAGCAATTCACAACATCTCAGCATAATATAATATCAAACTGTTTATGACCACCTACCGATAATTGTATCACATGTTAAGTTATTGATCAGCCCTTAATTATTACGGTTGAAATGTTGCATGAATTAAGAAAATGAAAAAAGCAATATTACAGGAATCTACATTGCAGGAAAACCATCATCGATATTTTTGTTTTTCAGATATTGGCTAATCATCCACCTTCTACTGTTTAGTGTTGGGGCATTGTCAACGTTGATGATTACGGATGCGAAATGCACAATCCACCTTGTTAAATACGATACGGATTACTGAATCACAGTTGATTCAGTAAAGGTGAAATCTGTCACGATTCCATTTTTGAGCAATATATCAAGTTTCTTACTTGTTCCCCTGTATTTTGTTCCCACGGTAGTAAAAGTCCTCACTACGCTTGCGTTACCGCTGGCGTAGCTGTAAGACCACTTCTCGGTATCCGGAGTTATTGTCTTAGAAAGCGGTTCACCAAACATCTGTATTATATCCTTATCGGCGGTCTTCCCCTTTACAATACTACGAACATTCTCGTCCGGGAAATATATACCGAGAGAACTGGGAGGTAGGCTTTGAGTACAACCCCAAACTATCAGCAAAGATAAAATTAAAAGTGAAATTGTTTTTATTTTCATTGGTTGTCTCCTTATGGCTCTAATAATTATAATATACGAACTTCGCTTTCTCCGATAATTGAATAGCACGATAACACTATTCATTTTATTTGAAAGAGAAAAACACACTGTTTCGATGATAACGGAGTGAAGTCCTGCATTTTCGTGGAGTATGACGATTTATTGATAGCAGGAAGGAAGATACAAATTGCCATCGTCTTCACATTTGTTGTCAAGAATAATTCATCTTATGACAAACAAGAACTGTCATTGCGTTATTAGATTTAGGCAATGACAGTTCTTGCATTTGGAAATAATAATTTTTTAGCGCCGCGTCGCTGCGTCCGGCATACGAGACGGTGTCGCAATCGCAAAAGTGCTATCAATAGCGTCATGCCGATGAAAATCTGCATCCAGAACATACTGATAATACTGGATTCCCCCGTATCGAGTACGGGGCAGGCTTTTCGTCGCGCTTCGCTTGCCCGGAATGACCAAAAAGTAATTGTTACACAGTCTCATGCGCCGGATTTCACTATGCGGGATAAATGCGACTAACAAATTTCAGCTTGTGACCTTTAGGTTACGCGCTTCGCCCAGCGTACGCCGGGTTTTACTTCTGAACGTCAATGGCTGCATTTACCCCGCGACGCTGCGCTTTGCGGGATAAATGCGACTAACAAATTTCAGCTTGTGACCTTTAGGTTACGCGCTTCGCC
>JANYAY010000080.1 GCA_025361065.1 Deltaproteobacteria bacterium | reverse complement strand
TGGGCCGCAGGCATGGCTATGGATAACTCTCACATGGGGGAGGGAAACTTTCTTCTGATAACAGCTTAATAATATAGATGTTTCAATGAAAATATTAAAGAAATTTTGACATTACGGGTCAGTAAAAGAGGAGGAGGCAATATGAATATGGACCAGAAAACAGAAATAATCGCGGATGAAGTCAATCTTTACGATTATTGGAAAATAATTGTAAAAAGGAAAAATATTTTTCTTGGTATATTCCTTATTCCATTAGTAACAGTAACTATTGTCAGTTTTATTTTGCCACGCTATTACAGAGGCGAAAGTGAAATAATCAACCCTGTAATTCCTGCCCAGAATATGGTTGGGCTCGTCGGAAATATTGATGATGCCAAGAAGGTTAAAATATTTGCTAATAATTCGGGTGCGATCAAAAGTGTAACAATATCAATTTCCAAAAAATCAGCGGACAAAGTAAGTTTAATTGTTGATGCCAAAACGGCAGATATTGTCACCCTAGCCTTTAAAAATATATTTGATTACATTAGCAATTTACCGGAAATCCAGAAAGAACTTGCGAAAATAAAAGAAGAAAACGATTTGAAATTAAACAAGCTTATTGAGGCTAAGGAGACAAATAACATTTTTTTAAACTACATGAAGGATATTATGAAGAAAAGGCAACTATCATTTATTTCTGTTAATCCAGCGTACATAATTCAGAAAGATGTTGATCTATCTTTAGAAGTCATGAATCTTCAGCGTGTAAAAGCAACAGTTGGTATATTATTGTCACCTTCCATTACTAAACAACCTTCCAATACGCAGATAAAGCAGATAATTACAATTACCGTCATTTTATGTCTCCTTGCAGGTTTTGTTGTTTTATTTTTTCTTGTCTATATTGAACAGATGAAAGCGCGAGAAAATAAATAACAGAGATGCATTGATAAACTATATAAATTATGAATTTTGTTACATGAAAAGGAAATTTCTTATTTAGTTGTGCAAAGCTATCGCCACGGTTGATGCCAATAAAAAATGTTTCTAAATATCGAAATTCTAAAAATATAATTCTTAGTGGAAATTCTGCAAATCTTTGAAAAATGGTGATTATGGATCCAATACCTTATGGTAAGCATGATGTCACTGATGAAGACATTAAGGCTGTGATCGATGTCCTTCATTCAAGCAATCTGACTCAAGGGCCTAAAATTAGAGAATTTGAAACCGCATTTGCTGAGTATGTTGGTGCGAAATATGCGGTTACTGTCTCCAACGGAACAGCCGCTTTGCATCTTAGTGCTATGGCTCTTAATGTAAAACCCGGTGACAAGGTGATCACCACGCCCATTACATTTGTGGCTTCTGCTAATTGCGTTCGTTACTGCAGGGGGGAAGTTGTTTTTGCGGATATTGATCCTGAAACATTTCTTCTGGATATCAACAAGGTGAAAGAGTTGCTTGCCGGTGCCGACCACAAAACCTTCAAAGGCATCATTCCTGTTAATTTCGCCGGATACCCGGTCGATCTTGAAGCCTATAGACAATTAGCCGATGAATATGGACTCTGGCTTATTGAGGATGCGTGCCACGCGCCAGGCGGATATTTTCGGGATAGCAAAGGGGAGAAACAAGGTTGTGGCAATGGAAATTTTGCGGACTTGTCCGTCTTCTCCTTTCATCCGGTCAAGCATATCGCGGCGGGTGAAGGCGGTATGATCACGACCAATAATGAGCGGCTATACCGAAGGTTGCTCAATCTCAGAACGCACGGCATCCAGCAGGATCCGGGCAAATGGATCGAAAATCACGGACCGTGGTACTATGAAATGCAGGAACTTGGTTTTAATTATCGTCTTACGGACATTCAGGCGGCACTTGCGATTAGTCAGTTGAAAAGGGCGTCGCAGAATCTTAAGAAGCGACAGCAAATAGCACAAAGGTATGATGCGGCATTCAAAAATACGCCGATTGAAACGCCGAAAATTAAAGAGGGCGTATGTCATGCCTATCATTTATACGTTGTATGTTCGAAAAAACGGGATGCGCTGTTTAATTATCTCCGTCAATTGAACATAATGGTGCAGGTCCATTATATTCCTGTTCACTGCCAACTTTATTATCGCAATCAGGGATGGAAAAAAGGCGACTTGCCGGTGGCGGAGGATTTTTACCAGCAATGCCTGAGCATTCCGATGTACCCGACATTGACTGACGATGAGCAAAACTATGTTATTCAGAAAATTTCGGCGTTTTTTGACTGATAAATATTTGATGAAAACAAGTGCCTGTGTCATCCTGACAGCTACCGGAACATTTAAAAAATCTTCTGCCAGGTATAAGGAGTCGTTGCCGGCACCGTTGATGGCGAAGCTTTTAGTTTTACGGGCTAATTAAACCGCGAAGGGATTGGAAATGAAGAAAACGGAACAAATTGAGCAGTGGTCGGGTGAATTTGGTAAGCAGTACACTGATAGAAATTGCATGACATTAGAGGAAATGGAAAATCTCTGGATAGGGAATTATGGATTTACGAGAAGCCATATGAATGAAATATTTCTCAGGAGTATTCCTTTGGATGTAAAAATTCTGGAAGTAGGTTCGAATATAGGCAATCAGCTGCTTTGTCTGCAAAAGGCCGGGTTCACGAATTTGTATGGTGTTGAACTGCAAGCGTATGCTGTGGAAATAGCGAAAAGCCGGACAAAAAATATTAACATCATTCGGGGTTCGGCATTTGATATCCCTTATAAAGACGGCTACTTTGATATTGTATTTACATCCGGCCTGCTTATCCACATAGCACCCCAGGATATTAATGCCGTTTTTGATGAGATATATCGCTGCTCGAAACGGTTTATCTGGGGCGCAGAATATTATTGCGACCAGTATATTAATGTTCCTTACCGGGAGCAAAACGCACTGATGTGGAAGGGCGATTTCTCCAGGATGTACCGCGAACGTTTCCGCAATTTGCAGCTGGTGCGGGAAGAGTTCATGAAATATTTAACAAATGACAACGTTGATGCAATGTATTTTCTGGAGAAGAAATAAGCAATGGCGAGAAATATCGGGGTGATAATTCAGGCCAGAATGACATCAACGAGACTTGCGGCAAAAGTGTTGCTGGAGATATGTAATAAACCAGTCGTATCTCACGTCATCGAGAGATTGCAATACTGCCAAAAAATTGATGATATTATTCTGGCGATACCAGATACAAACGAAGACGACGCCCTGGCCGAATATGCAACGAAGATTGGCTGTCATTGCGTCCGAGGCAGTGCCAATGATGTATTGTCGCGCTATCTGCAGGCCGCAGAACAATTCGCTGTCACTGATATTATCCGTGTTACGGCAGATTGCCCCTTAATAGATCCGGTGCTGGTCGATTTTATGGTTGAATACTATTTAACGGAAAAAGTTGATTATGCGGCGATTGATGTCGACAACTATTTCCCGCGCGGACTGGATGCCGAGATATTCAGTTGCGCGACGTTGCAAAAAGTAGACAAGGAAGCAAAACACAACTATGAACGGGAACACGTAACGCCATATATCTATCGACATCCGGAATTATTCAAAATAAAGTTTCTCGCCGCAGAAAAAAAGTTAACGAGGCCGGAAATCAGATTAACGATCGATACACAAGAAGATTTTAATCTGGTAGACGAAATATTTAAAAAACTCTATGCTGAAGATAAAATGTTTTATGCTGAAGATATCATTGATTTCCTCGACAGCCATCCCGAATTATTATTAATTAACAAAGATATAAAACAAAAAAAATTAGGTGAATAGTGAAAATTGCCTTTGTTACTGACGGCGGAAAAGAAATTGGCATGGGCCATGTCCAGCAGTCGGTAACCCTGGCCCAGGAGCTGAAGAGCAGGGCGGAAATAGTATTTCTTACCAAAAGTGATAATTTTGTCGTCAATCAAATCAAGGATTCGCACTTTACCGTTATCGGTAAAACCAATGATGATGAGTTGCTGCAGACCATCCAGAAGATTGCTCCGCAATGGGTTATCATTGACAAGATAGATGTGGCGGAAGATTTTGCCAAAAGCATTAAAGAAGAAACGTCTGCGAAACTGGCCATCTTTACCAACATAACCGCCGCGAATAAATACGCCGATCTTGCCGTAACCGCAGATTTCGGCAGCTCTTTTAAAAATATAAAGTATTTTGACGAGGAAACAAAGACGCTTTACTATTTCGGGCCCCGGTACTGGGTTTTGAGAAAAGAATTTTATACGCCAAGCAAGAAGACTAAAAGTGTTGCAGGTAAAATTGAAAGAATATTGATTATGTTTGGCGGTAGTGATCCCTTGAATATAACGTCTGCGGCTCTTGATGAATTGCTGGGATTGCCGGAAAATTATTTTATCGACGTAATATTAGGTGCTGGTTTTAATTTTAATGATGAGATTCATCACGTTTTGGCAAAACATGCGACTAAAAGCGCCAATGTGCAAATTTATAAAAATATAAAGAATATAGCGGAGATGATGCTTGCTGCCGATTTAGTCATGGCCTCCCCGGGGCTTTCTTTATTCGAGGCACTGTCTCTATTCACCCCGGCTATTGCCTTGCATCAGAATGCAGTGCAGGCGCAAGCATATCATGGCTTTATACAGACTTTTGATAAAAGTGAGATTGATAAATTGGCCGATATTCTGGCGAAAAGCAATTTTATCGATCCTTATGATGATTTCATTATGAATTTGGAAATCGGACAAGGTAAAAACGAATTAGTTGATATATTCTTAAATAATATTTCCTGAGGAGTTGGTAAATGAATTGGGTCAAAAAGGGTTTGCTTTTTAAACCGGCCGGTCAATATGACTGGGTTGTCACGCACGCTATGCTACCGGTAGCGGATCAGATTGGCGAGGATCTTTACCGAATATTTTTCTCGGGTCGGGATGCAGGGAATCGCTCCCACATCGGATATATAGAAATTAACATCAATGAGCTGCATAATATTATTAAAATAAGTGAAACACCTGTTTTGGGTTTGGGGCAGCTTGGTTGTTTTGATGATAATGGTGTCAGTCCAACTTATATGGTAAATCATAATGGTATCAGGTACTTATATTACTTTGGCTGGAACAAGAGGTCATCTGTAAGGGCCAGCGAGGTATCGGGATTGGCTATCAGCACAGATGACGGAAAGACTTTCTCCCGCTACTCAAGGGCGCCAATTTTAAGCAGAACAAATGAAGAACCGTTCTCGATACTGGTGATTTCCTGTATTCTCATTGAAAATGGCATTTGGCGAATGTGGTATGATTCTGCTGACGAATGGCAAAATGAAGACTTGCCCAAGTACAATATAAAATATGCCGAGTCTTCCGACGGCATCCATTGGGTCAGAAAAGGGCTTGTCTCTGTTGATTATAAATATCCGGATGAGTCACGTGTATCAAGGGCTTCGATAATTAAAGAAAATAATCTTTATCGCATGTGGTACTGCTACGCCATCGGGTCGGGCGGTTATAAAATGGGATATGCCGAGTCTGATGACGGAATGCGGTTTGAGCGGATGGATGACAAGGTCGGGATCAGTTTGTCAGAGAATGGTTGGGATTCGGAAATGATTTGTTATCCTTTTGTTTTCAATCACAAGGGTAAGAACTATATGCTTTATTGCGGGAATGGCTATGGCAAAACAGGATTTGGTTATGCAGTATCACCGGAGACATAAAGGGATCTGCATTTAGGGAAATATTTATGCTAATATTTAGTGTGCGTGGATGACAAAATGATAATTATATTTGGTGCTGCCGGTTTTATCGGAACTTATCTCGCTGATCGCCTTGTAAAAGAGGGGGTAAGTATTCTGGCTTCCGACATAAATGGCGCAGGGAAAGACTACTATGAAGAAAAAGGCATCTCGTACATCAACACAGATATTACGAAAAAAGAAGATTTCCGGCAATTGCCTGGCGCCGGTGTCGATGCCGTCATTCATCTGGCGGCACTGCAGCCCGCCAATGTAAGTGCGGCAAGTTACGATCCGTCAAAGTACATTGAAGTTAACGTCAGCGGGACCATCAATGTTTTAGAATATTGCCGCAAAGCGCAAGTCAATAAAATTATCTATGCCAGTTCGCATCGCAATACGCAGGGACTTTGGCAGTGCGGGAAAGCAGTTCGCGAAGAGGATGGACGTTCCATTAAATATGATGGCGAATACGCGATGTTCAGCATTTCGGAAAGTGCAGCGCAAGACTGTCTAGAACATTACAGGAAAAAATACGGCCTGCAAGGAATAGTTTTCAGATTGCCGCCGGTGTATGGATACGGACCGCACACGCAAATATTCTGGCACGGAAAGCCGATTAAAACGGGCTTTCAAATATTTGTTGAGAATGCCATAGCCGGCAAACCAATAGAAGTTTGGGGTGATTGCGATCAGGGCAGAGATATTATTTATATTAAGGATGTTACAGAAGCTTTTGTCCGGGTCCTGAAGAGTAGTAACGCGGCAGGTTTATACAATATAACATCCGGCCGGGCAGTAACGCTCCGGGAAGAAGTGGAGACAATAGTCAAGGTGTTTTGCCGGACGCACGGCAAATCGGAAATAATTTATAAACCGGAAAAGCCTAATTCGCTTGAGCCTTTCTTTTATGATAACAGCAAAGCCAGAAAAGAGTTTGGATGGTCACCACGCTACTCTTTTGCTGATATGCTGGTTGATTATAAACAAGAGATGGAAAGCGGTGAATTCAGTTTCCTTGTCGAAAAGCGCAGGCGACTATTAGGACAGCAATAGGAGGTGGGTAGCATGCTGGCGGAAATCAAAGACATTGAGTTAATGGGTGATAATGTAATGGGCAAACTGAGATCCTGCGGTGTGGGTGTCCGCATTTATCCATTGGCTAAAATTGCGTTTCCCCATCTCGTGGATTTGGGAGATTACTGTAAAATCAGGGATTTCGCGTTCATCTTTGCTGGCATGGGAGTTAAAATCGGTCAATATTCAGATATGCAGCCTCAGACTGTTATTTGGGGCGGAGGAGAGACAATCATTGGCGACAGGGTGTCTATTGGGACCGGGACCGTTTTGCTGTCGGCAGTATATTCGCACGGCGAAGGTTTGAAAATGGTTGACGGCCTGCCCGAAGGTTCATCGAAAGCATTATATGGAAAACTGACCATTCATGATGACGCTTATATCGGAGCAAGATGCACATTAATGCCTAATATTGTTATAGGCGAGGGTGCTGTTATTGGGGCGGCAAGTTTTGTGAATAAAGATGTTGAACCTTGGGGAATCTATGTCGGCAGTCCAGCCAAAAAAATAGGTGAAAGAAAAAAGTAATCTTTTGCGCCCGGTCAAAAAATGAAAATAGCAATGATGCAGCCTGCCTTTCTCCCCTGGCAAGGATTCTTTGAACTGATCTATCAATCCGAAAGATTTGTTATCCTTGATGATTTTCAGTTTTCCGTACAAAGTTACCACCAGCGGAACCGTCTTTTCGTCAATAAAGGACAAATCGATTGGTATTCGGTTCCCATTCACAAAGCGGTATCTTTCGGCGAACCGCTCAATTGCGCATTGATCAATGAAACGCTACCCTGGCGGATGAAGATGTGGAAGAGGATACAGCAGAATTATTCCAAAGCAAGTTACTATCCACTTGTTGCACCGCGTGTCCAAGAGTGGCTATTGCAGAAGCCGGATTCTCTGGCTGCCCAGAATATTGCTTTTATCAAGCTGGCCAGTGAACTGCTCGGTTTAAGAAGGGACTTCCTTTTAAGCTCAGAGTTCCCGTCAGTTGATCAGAGATCCGGCCGTGTAGCTGAGTTATTGAGAGCAAACTGTGCGGACACGTACTATTGTGCCAGGGGCTCATTCGACTATATGCTGGCCGATGGCCTGTTTCCTCTGCCGGATGTAGAGGTGCTCTTTCAGGATTTCCAGCCTAGGGCTTATACACAAGTGGGGGCCAAAGATGATTTCGTCCCTTATCTTTCCGTGCTGGACGCCCTGATGAATATCGGACCGGAGCAGACAATGGATCTGATTGCCCAGGGAACAGCAAAATGGTTGAACTGGGATGAGATGACGGCGGGGAAAGGGGAGCTGCAGCAAGCAGGAGCGGGCGAGGAGGAATTATTATGAAAAAAGAATTTATGATCGGGAACAGTAAAATCGGCGGCAAGCAACCCGTATACATAATAGCTGAGATGTCCGCCAACCATAATCAGGATTTCCAGCAGGCTGTCCGGATCGTCCATGCAGCTAAAGCAGCGGGTGCCAATGCCATAAAGATTCAGACATATACACCTGACACGATTACGATGAACTGTGACAACGAGTATTTCCAGACAGGTAAAGGGACAATCTGGGAAGGACAAATACTTTACGATTTATACAAAGAGGCATATACTCCTTGGGAGTGGCAGCCGCAACTGAAGGAAATTGCCAACAGTGTCGGTTTAGATTTTTTTTCTTCTCCTTTTGATCATACCGCCGTCGATTTTCTCGAGAAAATGGACGTGCCCGCCTATAAAATCGCTTCACCGGAATTGATAGATCTTCCTTTGATTCAACGGGTGGCCCGGACAGGTAAGCCAATGATCATATCCACAGGAATGGCGACTTTAGCTGAAATTGATGAGGCAGTACGGACAGCTGGAGCAGCCGGCGGCAGGGAGATTGTCTTGCTGAAATGCACCAGTTCCTATCCGGCCCTTCCTGAAGAGATGAACTTGCGAACGATCCCGCACCTGGCTCAAGCTTTTAATCTGCCGGTGGGGTTGTCAGACCATACCCTGGGTATTGCCGTGCCTGTGGCAGCAGTGGCTTTGGGGGCCTGCGTTGTCGAAAAGCATTTTACGATATCGCGATCCATCCCGGGTCCGGACAGTGCTTTTTCACTTGAACCAGAGGAGTTCCAATCCATGGTTGATGCCATCCGCGTGGTAGAAAAAGCAATTGGCGAGGTAAGTTATACGGTTATGGAAAATGAAGTTGTCAGCCGGGCATTTCGTCGTTCACTTTTCGCTGTAAAAGACATTAAAAGGGGCGAAGAATATACTAAAGACAACATTCGTTCCATCCGCCCCGGAAAGGGGCTTGCGCCAAAATACATCCGAGAAATATTGGGCAAAAAAGCAGAAGAAGACATAAAAAAGGGGACTCCTTTGAGCTGGAATTTGATATCAGCACGATGACAATGCACCAGCAAAAAAGCTCATTTGCCGGGGATGTGCTGAAAATGGCCACCGCCCCACTAGTTACGCAGCTTCTCGGTATAATTTTAATGCCAATAGTGACTAGATTATATGCCCCGGATGTCTATGGCGCATTTACTTTATTTGGTTCCGTATTAATGCCAATCTGCATATTTGCCACCATGGGCTACAACGGTGCAATAGTTCTTCCCGAAAAGGAAGAGGTCGCTGCCAATATGTTCTGCGTCTGTCTCGGGTTTACAGTGCTGGTAGCGGCACTGACCTTACCATTCAACTGGCTTGCTTCAGAGTCGCTGTGCCGCTGGCTGAAATCGCCGGAACTGCTTCTCTACCTGTGGATTATCCCGATAAGTGTATTGTTGTATGGTCTGCAGCTGGCGCTGGTGCCTTGGAATGTGCGTAGCAAACAGTTTGGTCGTGTCGCTGCCTCCAAGATCTCCTTAGCTGTGGTCAACAAAGTCGCGATTATTGGCACTGGGATTGCCGGTTTGGCAACGACAGGCGCGTTAATTATGGGTGGAATAATCAGTTCCCTGATAATGAATGGCATTCTGGGGGGGCGGATTTGGCAGGCGAGCGGGAAATTATTTAAGCGCAGTGTCAACTGGCGTGAAATGTTCCAGGGGATCAAACGCTATCGTAAATTTCCCATGTACAATCTGGGGACTGAACTCGTGAACCGCCTCTCGGGTTTAATGACAGTGTTTTTGTTTGCATCTTATTTTTCCACCTCGGCCGTTGGATATTATGGATTAGGAATTGCCGTACTGAGTATGCCAGCGACTTTTGTAGGCAGTTCCATAGTGGAGATATTTTATCAAAGGGCGGCTGCTGCGCGGGAGGAAGGTTTGCGGGCCTCCATAGTGGAAATTCTTTTCAAGCAGATGACCTGGCTGTCAATGCTGGCCTTCCTGGTACTGGCTGTTATTGGTGATAACCTTTTCGCTGTCGTCTTCGGGGCCAAGTGGGCACAAGCAGGTGTTTATTGTCAAATTCTGAGTTTTTCAATATTTATCAGCTTTATAATGGGCCCGTCTTTGGCGTTGGTGAATGTCCTGGAAAAGCAGGAATTTGGCCTCATTATAAACATCGCGAACGCTGTTATCAGTTTTATTGCGATTATTGCCGGCGGGTTGCTGACGAATATTTATCTGGCTTTGAGTTTGCTTTCTTTGCTGAGCGGTTTATTGTTCTTCACGTTCGGTTTGTTGATGATTCGTTTTGTGGGTGTGCCATTATCAAGAATATTTGCTATTTTATTGAAATGTTTCCTGACCTGTCTGCCGGTAATCATTGTTGTGGCGGCCGTTAAATGGTATTTTTCGGCTTCCACCTTGACCATTCTGCTGGTGAGCTTTATTGGCGGCACAATCTATTATGCCAAATTATTCAAGGAAGACAAGCTCTTACAGTCTACTTTCCTGGCCGTTCTGGGGAAGTTCCGGTTGCCGGGAAAAAGTTGAGGCGGCATCATTTCCCTATTCTTTAAAACAGCCGTGCCGTCAGCATATCTCCGGCGGCAATTGGTGTGGATAGCTTAGTCCATGAAAAACACATTAGCAAAATTAGTATTGCCTTTGGCCAAACCGACACTGGCGAAAATTCATCGATATAAGGATGTCCATCGCGGTGAGAGCTGCTATCTGATTGGCGGTGGAGTATCGTTGAAATGGTTCGATCTGGCAGCTTTCGCTGATAAAATTACTATCCCTTGCGGGTATCTTCCTTTTCACAACGACTTTAATAAACTGCAGGCAATGTATTTGGTAATTGTTGAACCATGGTGTTTTTCACCAATTATCAGAACAGCCAATCCAGCGAAAATAATTATCAAAGAGCCCATTATGAGGGCGTATAGAGGAATCATAAAAAAATATCCGGAAAAAGAATTTTTTCTGCATCTTTCCAATTACCCGTTTTTGCGGGCCAGGAACGTCAAATATTTATTTAGAGACATTAACGATGACCGGCTGCCCGCCGATTTTATTACGCGGCGCATTAATGCTTTTGAGGGCTCTCTGACGACCTCGATTCTTTTAGCTATATATATGGGGTTTGATCATTGTTATCTCGTAGGCTATGACTACACGCATGTGCCCAGCAGGAACCTGCATTTTTTTGAAAAAGGATATGGTGTTTTAACTGCGCATCCTGATTATCAAAAGGAATTCTTTGCAATAGCAAAAGAGTTCATTGACATCACAACAATTACACTGGACGGTACCAGCGATTTTGTCAACTCTATTACCTACCAGAAGCATACCGGCCGCGATCCTGTATTTAGAGAAAACAAAGAACTCATTGAAGAGCGTTACTTAAAGGCGCTGGCTACCTGGCCGGGCTATGCAATTTATTGAGCCTGTCCTGATCAATTCTTACTTACTGAAAAAAGAATATTAATTGTTAGCGGTGATCGTTAAGGCATTTATCGGATCATATATTGCTGCTCGCGCAGCGCCTTTAGCGGCAGTCGCTAATAACTTCCGTGTGCAGTGAACGGTTTGGGAATCTTTGGACTGCCACGAAACAGTTACAATCTTTTTCAGACAGGATGCAATGGCGATAAGAATATACCACATCTTATTAATGGCTGTGTTGACAGTCGGTGCTATTTTTCTGGTAGCGGATATAAACAGCAGTTATCTGGCAGCAGCAGAGAACGCCATATACCTGCTTCTTCTGATCTCGTTTGTTGCGATCGTTATAAATATTAAATTTAAAAATGTCTTTTTGGAATTATTAAATATTGTATTTGTAATCTTTTATATATCCAGAATACCATTTGTAATTAATGAGTCTGTTGTCAGCGATGTAATATTACGGAATGTCAATCCGGATGTTATTTCATCGAGTCTAATAGTGCTTGCTTTTCAATATTCAATATTAATAGCCTGCATTATTTTAGTTAACCCGAAGATACCGCAGCGCAATCTTGAGCCTATCCCGGAGACGACTATCAGGAAAATATTGCTGTATTCTTTTATAATAATAGCATTAAATCTGATAAATTATATTTTTTACTGGAAACTGGACCAGGCGACGCTCAACAATTTCTTTGCTATTTTATCGGCAATATTTCCCATTACATCAGTATTGGGTATGTTGGCGCTTTTGCTATTTTGTGTGGAAAAAAGTGTCCTGGCCAAATATCGGAACATTATTTTAATATTTTTTGCTATAATTATCCTGACGATTATGTACACGGGCAGTAAATCCGGAATCCTGCAGATCATGCTGGCCCTGCTTCTTGCTGTCAACGTGATTTTCGGGACATCATTCAAAATTTCCTTACGTTTGCTTCTCGGCTTGATAATTGCGGCCTGTTTATCTGTCGGCCTGTTTTTCTTAGGGATAGGGTTTAATTTTTATCAGCGCGGGCAAATCATGCTGGGTGTTATTCCCGATATGTTAGCCCAGGGGCTGAACGATATGTCGATTATCTTCTCTGGAGTCTCTTACCGGATTGGTTTCTTGGACTTTTTTATAGAAAAGTATTCCAATGATACTTATCGATCAGTAGTCAACCTGGGAAACTACTTAATGGCAGTTGTCGATTTATTGACTCCAGGGTTTGATGTTTTTAATGATGTGCCTCTGGTCAGCAGAGCAATATATACCGTTTATCATGGTGAGAGTGCGGGGCCAAATTCCGAGGAGTTAACTGTTTTTGCGGAAAGTCAGATACTATTCGGCTACTTTTCATTTTTAGTATTTCTTTTAATTTTGCTGGCGTTGAAAATAATGCTGAAAAAATTCAAATTTTCTTATTCGTTTGGTTATTATTTATTCTATTTTTACGTCGCTTCGCTTTTTTATGGCTGGATTAGCGGTATGGGCCTGGACTTTACGTTTGTCCATGATTTTGTCTATAAAGGAATATTTGTGATTTTTTCCATTTGGTTGCTCAAGCCTCAGTCGCAGACATCTACCGCATAAATTGCCGTTAATTTATCGTGTCCTGTGCAACGGCAATAGGAATGAGCCGGAAAAGTTATTGCCTCTTCTCTCATGGGGAAGAGAAAACCGGGATGATGGAAAAACACAGACAGCATTAATGTTTTGCAGATTTCACCGGATATTGCTATTCCTGATCCCATTACATATGCTATTATTAAAATACAATCCGTTTATTCTCATGGAGAGCCGTCAAGAGAATGTCGATAATATTTGAGCAAATAATTAGTTTCATTAAATCCCTTTACCCAACGGAGAATCCGGTCCCTCTCCATGCGCCGCGATTTTCCGGAAATGAAAAAAAGTATCTCATCGACTGCATTGATTCAACCTATGTATCATATGTGGGACAATATGTGAGTCGTTTTGAAAATGCCGTAAGTCAATACACCGGCGCCAGGTATGCGATTGCTGTTTCCAGTGGAACTGCTGCACTACATGTAGCCCTTCTACTGGCCGAAACCGGTCCCGGAGATGAGGTAATAACACAGCCCCTCACCTTTGTTGCCACCGCCAATGCGATTTCCTACTGCAGTGCGCAGCCGGTGTTTGTGGATGTAGAACGATCAACGCTGGGGCTTGATCCGGCTAAACTAAATGATTTTCTGGTTAATAATACTGTACTGAAGTCAGATGACAGGTGTTACAATAAAATAACCGGCAGAAAGATCGCCGCCTGCGTGCCTATGCATACCTTTGGCCACCCGGTGCGTATCGATCAGATTGTTGAAATTTGCCAAAAATACCATATACCGGTCCTTGAAGATGCCGCCGAGGCCATGGGCAGTTTTTACAAAGGGCGGCATACCGGAACCTTCGGGGAACTGGGTATTTTAAGTTTTAACGGTAATAAGCCGGTAACGACCGGTGGTGGCGGAATGATCATGACCAACGATGAAGCAATTGCCGTCAAGGCAAAACATCTCACAACCACGGCCCGGCAGACACATCCGTGGGCTTTTGTTCATGATCAGATAGGATATAATTATCGCATGTCCAACATCAATGCTGCCGTGGGCTGTGCTCAGATGGAATGCTTTGTAAAGGTTCTGGCAAACAAGCGCGATACCGCGCATAAGTATGAGCTGTTTTTGGGAGAGATTGGCCTGCCCTTTATTACCGAGCCGGTGCATGCCCGTTCCAACTACTGGCTGAATACTATTGTTTTAAAAGATGGCCGGGAACAGGAGCGCTTTCTGGCCTATGCCCGGGAAAATGGTGTCCAGACAAGGCCGGTTTGGACACTCATGACTAATCTTCCCATGTATCGGCAGTGCCAGAGTACTTCGCTGGAAGTTGCCCAATGGCTGGAAGAACGACTGGTTAATATCCCCAGCAGTGTGCGTATATGAAAGAAGAAATAATCCTGATTGGCGGCGGAGGACATTGTGGCGCCTGTATTGATGTTCTGGAGCAGGAAGGCCGTTTTACCATCGCTGGCATTGTGGATGTGCTTGAAAAAAGGCAGCTTAAGATATTGGGATATCCTGTCATTGGCTCGGATGCGGATTTGCCGGAATTGACCAGGGTCTACGGCAACGTTCTGATTACGCTGGGGCAGATTAAATCACCCCACCGACGCAGAGAGCTTTTCAGTGGTTTGAGGCAGATGGGTGCATGTTTTCCAGTAATTCAGTCACCTTTGGCCTATGTCTCATCCCATGCTTATGTTGCTGAGGGCACCATTGTAATGCATCAGGCGGTGATCAATGCCGGTGCGCGGGTTGGCTTAAACTGCATTATCAATACCAAATCCCTGGTGGAACATGATGCCGTGATTGAAGATCATTGTCATATCTCCACAGGTGCGATTGTGAATGGCGGGGTTAAAATAGGCAGCGGTTCTTTTCTGGGCAGCGGTGCGGTGGTGGCAGAAAGCGCAGCAATACCTTCCAACAGTTTCATTAAGGCACATAGTCTTTACCGTGAATAAAACCTTTATTATAGCCGAAGCAGGCGTTAATCATAACGGCAGTCTGGAAATGGCGTTTCAGCTGATTGATATAGCTGCTGCTGCCGGGGTTGATGCGGTGAAGTTTCAGACATTCAAGGCCGAGGAAATCATTGCTTTCCATGCACCAAAAGCTGATTATCAGAAGGAGACTACGGGTGCGGATGAATCCCAATTGGAGATGGTAAAAAAGCTGGAGCTGGATGAAAAGGCGCACATAAAGCTGAAGCAGTATTGCCAGAACAAAGAAATGCAATTGCTGTCAACACCTTTCGACCTGGCGAGCATTGATCTGTTGATCCGTCTGGGATTGGAAATATTCAAAATACCGTCCGGTGAGATCACCAACCTGCCCTATCTAAGGAAGGTAGGGGCGTTGAAAAAACGGTTGATCCTGTCCACGGGGATGGCCGATTTGGGCGAAATCGAAGATGCCCTTGCTGTATTGACCGCCGCCGGGACGTCATTGGAAAACATTACCGTTCTGCACTGCAGCACCGAATACCCGACTCCGTATGAGGATGTCAATCTGCAGGCCATGCTGACGATCCGAAACTCTTTTCCCGGGATTGCCGTAGGCTATTCGGATCATACCCAGGGCATCGAAGTTTCGATAGCCGCGGTGGCGATGGGGGCCGCTGTTATTGAGAAGCATATTACCCTGAATCGGAACCTTCCGGGTCCCGACCACAAATCCAGCCTGGAGCCTGATGAACTGAAGTTGCTGGTGCAGGCGATCCGTAATATCGATAAAGCGCTCGGTGATGGCATCAAACATCCCAGTCCGAATGAAATAAAAAATAAGTTTATTGCACGCAAGTCGCTGGTGGCAACGCAGCCAATTAAGATGGGCGAACTGTTCAGCGCTGACAACATCTCCGCCAAACGTCCCGGTACCGGAATTTCTCCCATGCGTTGGGATGAAGTATTGGGGCAGGCAGCGCAAAAAGATTATGAAAAGGACGATCTGCTATAAGCGATTATACGAAATTCGGGAGCTGGCCGGCTGCCAGGAATAATCATGGCAAGTTCCCAGCATAATAGGTTGTTGCAGATAAATCTGATCAGCAGTCACACAGGTAAAGAAGCGAAGAAATTATTGCCGGGATCCTTGCTAAAGGCGGGCATACGAACGGCAAAGAGATCCATCGGCACCGGACTTTGGGGTTGGGTAGTTCAGGCACACAATTGAGGAAACGACAAAATGAGAGATATCTGCGTAGTAACGGGATCGAGGTCTGATTACGGTCTTTTGAAGCCTCTGCTGGATGAGATCAAAAACGATGCTGATCTCAACCTGCAATTAGTAGTAACAGGGATGCATTTGTCGCCGGAGTTTGGACTTACATTTTCTGAAATCGCAAAAGATGGATTTGCCATAAACGAGAGACTGGAGATCCTCTTAAGTTCAGACACCGCGATGGGCGTTGCGAAATCTATGGGGTTGGCGTTAATAAGCTTCGCCGAAGCCTACGAAAGATTAAAGCCGGATATTATTGTTGTTTTGGGAGACAGATTCGAAATATTCAGCGCTGCCGCCGCCGCTCTGGTCAGTAAGATACCGGTTGCCCATTTACATGGTGGAGAAATTACCGAAGGTGCGTTTGACGATGCTTTCCGGCATTCCATTACCAAAATGAGCCATTTGCATTTTACCTCCACGGAAGAATATAGAAAAAGGGTGATTCAATTAGGGGAAAGCCCCGACCGGGTATTTAATTTTGGCGCTATCGGGTTAGATAACATTAAAAAAAATCGGTTTTTGACCAAAAAGGGGCTGGAAAAAGAATTGCAATTCAAATTCGGTGAGCGAAACTTGCTTGTCGCATACCATCCGGTGACATTAAGTGTGTTAGACACGAGAAAACAGTTCGGCTGCTTATTGGACGTTATCAATAAGCTGGAGAGCACCAGGATGATTTTTACCAAAGCCAATGCCGATCCCGGAGGTAAGGCAATCAATAAAATGATTGATAAATTTGTATTTAAAAACGATGAAAAAGCTGTAGCGTTTACATCAATGGGACAATTAAAATATTTGTCCACAATGCAGTTTGTGGATGCCGTGGTTGGTAATTCTTCGAGCGGAATAATCGAGGCGCCAAGTTTTAAAATCGGGACAATTAATGTCGGCGATAGACAAAAAGGGAGAATTAAGGCGGAAAGCGTAATCGATTGCGAACCTACCAGGGGAAGTATTAAGGAAGCATTTCAGCGGTTATATGAAAAAGATTTTCAGGCGAATTTGGCTAAGACAGTCAATCCGCATGGTAATGGTGCGGCGGCAGAAAATATAAAAAATATATTAAAGACGATCAACATTACCGGCTTGGTGAAAAAACAGTTCTGTAATGTAAAATGCGAAGGTTAAAACACTTTTTTAGCTAAAGCATAAACATTTTGTTAAATAACTAATGACAGCGGTTTGGCTGGTGCTGGGGTATGTTTGCTTTGGAGATAACAGGAAATTGAAAGCTGCCGAGCATATAATGCACCCGGACCAGAAAAGACAATGCCGAACAGGAGCCCATGACTGGTTCAAGCAAAAATATTAATATATCTGACATCAGAGCAATTTTATCCGGCAGAATGAAAGAGCTTAAGGAAGACAATTTTGTTGTATTTGAAGATTTTAATGTTGATGAGAATGTCCGGGAGACTGTACTATTGGTCGAGTTTACCGGTGTACGGGTAGCTGATATTGATGAAATCAGAGAAAGCATTTTAGCGCAGCTGAAGAAGGCGGCTGTTTTAGCGATTCCACAAAAAATCGAAGTGGTGAGGCCGAACTGGTTGTGTAGAGATAATGACGGGAAAATATCTATAGATAAGTCGCGTAAGAAATATCGATTGATGAAGAAATTGCGGGGCAGGGATAGGCTTTGGATAACTGATTATGGCGAGAATGTCAGCAAAGAGCAGAAAGATTCATTTGCCTATTTCGGAACGGAAACAAAGTTAAGAACGCCGACGAACATAATTTCTCCGCAGCATATTCAAATTGGCAATTGGGTCAGTTTGGGTAGATACGGGAAAATCATAATGCAAACCGATTTTTCAGCGTTAAAACTTTATGCCAAACAGCATTACCCCGCGGCCAAACATGATTTTGATAAAAAAATATATGGTCCGCGCAGTCCTTTTCTTAAGATCGGCGATGGAACCGCCATTGGAGATCATTTTTTTATTTCGTGTGCCCTTTCTGTGGAAATAGGGAAGCATGTCCTGTTTTCCGACAGAGTCTTTATTTCTGACGCGAACCACCTGTACAGTAATCTCGCGCTTCCCGTGTCGCTCCAGGCCATTTCTCCGGGTAAACCCGTTATAATTGGCGATCACAGTTTTATCGGGATAAACGTTGTTGTCCTGGAAGGTGTTAAGATCGGCAAACATGCGGTTATTGGCGCCAACACTGTTGTTACCGAAGATGTGCCGGATTTCTCGGTTTTTGTCGGCAATCCTGGGCGCGTAGTAAAGATGATCAGGCCTGAATCTTGAGTTGCCCTGATGATTGCCAGGAGTGTGTCTTCTCTGCCGTAAGAGCTGCAGCAAGTGCTTTTTCAATTAATCGGGGGCTGAACCTCGTCCGCGAGGCTTTGCCTGATAAATGAATCTACTTTAAACAAAAAGTTTGCCAATAGCTTTCCGATGGCTGTTGGGTGGTTTTGCCAAGATCTTGTGGTAACAAATGAGGTATTGATTATGTCTAAACGTATAATTGACTTGACCTTTCCTGTTCATGAAGGGATGACGACGTTTCCTGCACCTTGGCATCCGGTTGTGGAAATCACAATTCTCGGCAGGCACGGCATTGAGAACAGGGAGACAAGAAAGATTGTTCTGGGAACGCATACGGGCACACATTGCGATGCCCCACGCCATTTCGTGCCTGAGGGCTTGACCGTCGACCAACTCCCACTCGACATCCTGATAGGTCCGGCTTATGTCGTCGATCTTTCTTCCGCACGGCCAAATCAAGAGATAAGCGTTGCAGACTTAGAGGGTTTGCTTGGAGATATTCGACCGGAGCGCCTTATCATGCGATTTGACTGGTCAGTCCATTGGGGTAACATGCGTTATTACAGCGGTCATCCTTTTATATCTGAGCCAGCAGCGCATTGGCTTATAAAAAATGGTGTTAAGTTATTAGCCATGGATACGCCAATGCCTGATAATCCAGCTAACGGCAAGGGGTCTGAAAACGATTCGCCTGTTCACAAGATAATGCTGCGGCACGGTGTCATCCTGGTTGAATATCTGTGCAATCTGCAGGAGATCAAAAAACGGGAAGTGGAGTTGATTGTTCTACCGTTGAAAATTCTCCAAGGTGATGGCTCACCGGTACGTTGTGTCGCTGTAGAATCATAGCTGCTGCCTGATTTCTACCGGCCGGCATGAGACTGCGGATTGCCGGCGAAAATTATATGTGATTGTGAGATGCTGTACTTTAATTATTTTGCATAAGGGGCGGTGATGAGAAAAGAAGACATTGAAGAAAAGCTGGAATTTTATATCCGCGATGAGCTGCAACTCGATATTCGCGATCGCGAGCAGAATCTTGTCAAGGAGGGAGTTATCGATTCATTCAATATGATTCAATTAATATTGTTTATTGAAGACTCTTTTGATCTTTCTATCGATCCGGCAGAACTGGACTTGGATTCTTTCAACTCTGTTAAGTTTATGGCCGGGAGAATATATGAATGGAAGTTCTGTTGAGAGGTTAAAATGGATAAGAGGATTAGACGATTACGCAAGGATGAACACCCCCTTCTTGCTGAATTTTTTACCAAAAATTACAAAGAAAACTACACGCTTGCTAACAAAGCGCACTTTGACTGGCTTTTTGACAATCATCTCAATGATAGTGAAGATGAGTATACCGCTGTGATCGCATTGAGCAAGCGCGAAGAGATAATCGGATTCTACGCCTGGATTCCAGTTGATTTCTATTGCTTTGGCAAAACACTACGCTGTAATTACCAGATGAATCTGATGATAGAGCAAAAATATCGAACGCTTGGTTATGGTTACCTGTTGTTGAAAGAAGTCGAAAACAATGGCAGCGACCTCGGCGTAACATTAAATGTAGGCCCTGATGGCAGGCGTCTGATCGAGCATTCCGGATGGAAAATTACAGATCTTGATCGCTATCTGTTTTTCCTTGATCCGCAGAAGAGTGCCGAGTTGATAGACGATCCGGCAGTGCGAATAATTTCCAGTCCTTTTCCCTCGATACCTGATGCGGAGGGAATGATTTTTTGTCAAAGCGCACAGGCTGACGGCCGTCTGACAAGGTTATCTGAGTCCCTGTGCGGTAAATATCCCATAACCCTCAAAAGGGACACGGAGTATGTTCAATGGCGATGGTTTGAACACCCGCTGCTCTCCTACAAGGTCTTTACGGTTATCTGGAAAGAGGAACTGGTCGCCTACATGGTGCTGAGAACAGAGGAGTACAAACAATACAGGATTGGCCGACTCCTTGATTTTATAGCAACAGAAGATGCGGAATCATATGCTCTTGCAGGGTTACTGCACGAGTGCAAAATGTTGGGCATCGATTTCGTGGATTATTTTGTAATGGGGGAGACGCATGGTGTTTCCCTGAAGTCATCAGGATTTATCCTTGCCGAAGGCAATGAATACCAGAAAATACCAATGGTATTTAATCCCCCGGATGCAAGACCATCGGTAAATTTTACATATAAAATATTCAACAAAAATATATCTGATGAAAAAGTGCATGATCTGTCGAACTGGCACATCAACAAGGCCGATGCCGATGGCGACAGGGCAAACTGACCGAATAGAAAATATTTAAGGATCTTTTCAATTATGGCTACCATACTTGATTGTACATTGCGCGATGGAAGTTATGAAATAAACTTTTCCTTTACTGCCAATGACACAAGGATAATATGCGGCGAACTCGAAGAAGCTGGTGTCGAGTTGATTGAAGTCGGCCATGGCGTTGGATTGGGGGCCACCGAGCGGACCTTGCAAAAAGCGATTCAATCCGATGAAGAATACATGATTGCAGCAAAAGAGGCATTAAGAAAAGCAAAATGGGGCATGTTTTGTATCCCCGGAATAGCAACTATCGATGATATTGATCTTGCGGCAAAACATAATATGGGATTCATCCGAGTTGGAACTGATGTTAACAAAGTCGAATCCTCGCTTCCATTTATCAGGAGAGCTAAAGAACATGGCATGATGGTCGCCGCAAATTATATGAAATCATATGCCACGAGTCCCACCGAATTTGCCAAGCTCGTGAAAATGAGTCAATCCTTCGGAGTGGATTTAGTGTACATAGTTGATTCCGCAGGTGGCATGCTTTTCAAGGATATTGAGAAACTCTTCCTCACCATCAGGGAATTTACAGACATTCCAATTGGATTCCATGGTCATAATAATTTAGGTCTGGCGAATGCAAATAGCCTCCTGGCCGCAGAAATAGGCATAGAATATCTTGATGCCTCTCTGCAGGGATTAGGCCGCAGTGCGGGTAATGCAATAACTGAATCCTTAGTGCTCGCCCTTCTCAAATCAGGGATGAAATGCAACATTGATTACATGAAACTTATCCAATTAGCACAAGTATACATAAGACCGTTGATTAAAAAAAGCGGCTACAGGGCGGTGGACTATATCGCAGGCTTTGCAGACTTCCACTCCAGTTACATACCTCATGTGCAAAAAGTTTCATCAAAATACCAAATTAATCCCTTGGTCTTAATGATCGAAATGTCAAAAATTGATAAAGTAGACGTAACACTCGACAAGCTGGAGAAAGTCGCACGCTATCTCGAGAAGAACAAAAATTTATATATCGGATCTTATGAATTAAGTTCGTATGTCGGCGGCGAACAGGACAATCACTGAGGAGAGCGGCAAATGTCTGATAAATATATAGAAATATTAAGATCGCCTATCCGGGAAAATCCTCGAAAAGTATTCCTGACGCATATTAGGACGGGCAGGGAATTTACATTTCAAGAGATTGCCGACATATCTGCAAAAATTGCGACCGTGCTGGCAAAAAAGGGCATAGTAAAAGGAGATAAAATAGGCATTGTTCTGCCGAATTGTCCCGAATTCATTTTTCTTTACTTTGCCTTTATGCAGGCCGGGGCTATCGCGATTCCTGTGAACATAAACCTTCATCCGAAGGAGATTGCCTACATCCTGGAAAACTCTGATGCCAAAGCCGTTTATTACGGCACTACAATAAATGAGGAAATCATTCAAACCATTGATGCCCTTGACGGCATATTAAAATTCCCCCTGGAAGTGATGGGGGAAGAATCTTCAGGCAGCAAAGGCACTTCACTCCTAGGTTCCATGGAGATGATGAAGGCGGCTTCCGGCGAATTATTTCCGGTTATTCAGGACGATGACACGCAACTTATTGTCTATACCTCGGGAACCATGGGGAGACCAAAGGGTGTCATGCTGGCATACAAAACAACTATCGGGAATATTCTGGCTATGTTGGAGATGCATCAAGTAACAGCAGATTATAAATTCTACACCATCCTCCCCCTCTCCTATCTTGGCGGGTTCTATAACCAAACTCTTCTGCCGTTCATTGCCGGCGCCGCCATCGCTCTCGAAAGAATGTTCGACACAAAGGTCGTTATTTCTTTCTGGGATACAGTGATAAAACACAAGATAAACGCTATCTGGCTTGTTCCGAGTATCCTTTCTCTGCTCCTGCAAGCGGACAGAAAGGAAAATGGAGTATCGTATTGTAAGCAGGGCGGAATAAAACACGCATTTGTGGGAACCGCACCGTTGCCGGACGCATTGAAAAAAAAATTTACCAGCCGTTATGCTATCCCTCTCTATGAGAACTATGGTCTCTCGGAATTATTATGGGTAACCACCAATGCGCCGACACTTCCGGAGATCATGGGCGTGGGAAGATGTCTGGCGGGCGTGCAAGTACACATAGTTGATGACTGCGGAAACCGGCTGGCAAGAGGAATGACCGGCGAAGTTGTCGTAATCTCTCCATACACACTGCAGTCCTACTATAAAAATGAGAAAGAAGTGAAAGATCCCTTCCAGAATGGCGTTTTTTATACTGGTGATATTGGGTATATTGATGAGAATGAATACCTGCATATCACGGATCGCAAGAAAGATATAATCAACAAAGGCGGTATAAATATCAGCCCCAAAGAAATAGAAGATACCATCCTTCAATACCCGGGGGTGACTGACAGTGCAGTCGTAGGGATTGCTGACGAGGTTTACGGGGAGAAGATAGTTGCGTGTGTTATGGTTAACGGGGAGGTAAGGGAAAGCGACATTAAAACCCATTGCCGGGAAAATCTTGCAGTCTTCAAAATACCACAAAAAGTATTATTTCTTGACTCATTTCCCCGGGGCGTAACAGGAAAAACCCAGAAAAACAAACTCAAGGAGATGGTGGAAGTGCAAGATAAAAGATGATCACAAAAATAGACCATATAGGAATATCATCAGTTACCATTGCAAACCATATCAATGTGTTAGAGAAGCTGGGATATTCTCTGGCCTTTCATGAAAAGAATGTGCCTAATCCTCCGGCAAAACAATCAGTTCTTCTGCATTACACCACACCGCATGACCTCGCTCTTCTTACGAGTAATACAAGCATCGGAATAGAGTTGCTTGACCATGGTGTAATTAGTAAAACTGTATCGCCGATGAGTCTGCTGATAACAGGGGCAAACCCCAAAGACTGCAAAATTATAAAAGAAACAACAATTTGCGGCAAAACCTATCAAGAGGTCAGCCTCTCGCTGATACCCTGTAATGCGCTCCTTCTAAATCAGGATGGCCCGTACTCATGTCAAGGAATATGTGTCAATGTCCGCGATTTGCAAAAAAGCATTGAATTCTGGCAATGGTTTGGCTGCAAGGTTCTAGAAGCAGACCAGTATAGCGCTCATCTGGCCTTTAAAGAGTTTTTGACGAAAAATACCTGGTCCATCTATCTGGTTCTTGATGCTGAACGCTCCTCTGCGCAATATATGGATGCTGCAGGGGTCAACAGTGTCGCCTTTGTTTCAAGCTCTGCAATAAAGGACAAAGATGTACTCGCAACTAGGGGATACTTGACCACACCGATTTACCACCTCCGGGTAAATGGCAGATTGCTTAGCATCTTGTTTATCCGCGGCCCATCTGGGGAAAATATCGAAATAATAAGTCCTGCCAAGGAAGATGCCAGTGTGGTTTGTATAAACTAAAGGAGCAAGCATGGGATACACAATGAAAAATGCGAGACAAGGTTGGGCAGATCGCTATGAAAAAACAAGCATGGCGTGGCCCAGTGAAAATGTCATAAGAATATTCAAAGGGGCCTATCCTCGTCTTGATCTCCGCAAAAATGGTCATACCGGGAAAAAGATCATTGATGTGGGATGCGGTGATGTCGGTAATCTGCTGTTCTTGGAAACGCTGGGGATGGATCTTTACGGTGTTGAAATTGATCAGAAAATAGTTGATCTGGTCAAAGGAATCCTTGCGGCACGGGGTGTTAATGCGGATATCCGCCTCGGGAGCAACGAATGTCTGCCTTACGAAGACGGATTATTCGATTATCTTTTATCCTGGAATGCCGTGTACTACATGGGCGGCCAAAGGGATTTCAACAAGCATGTTAACGAATATGCCAGGGTTTTGAAAGCAGGGGGACATCTGGTGCTGTCAGTGCCCAAAATTACGCATGGAATTTTCAATAAGGCCAAGATTATAGATGACGAGTTTGCCATGATACAAGTGGACCGGTTGGGAATTAGAGTCGGGGAGGTTTTCCGCCGCTTCAAAAATACCGAAGACATTGAAAAGACATTTCTTCCATATTTTACAGATTTTTCCTTCGGATCAATCGAGGATGATTACTTTGGTGTTGCAGGCCATTGGCATCTTGTTGTGTGTACCAGAAAATGAGAGGGCAAAGATCATTGAAAATTAAATCCAAAGAGAGCATGAATGTTTCGTAAACTTACTGCTGTCATGTATCACTATGTCCGAGAACTTCCTTATACCAGATATCCGGCAATAAAGGGTCTGTTGACAAGTCAGTTCAAGGAGCAGCTCTTCTATTTAAAAAAGCATTATACATTTGTCACTGTTGAAGATTGTCTGGATAACTTGGAGAACGGGACAAGTTTACCTGCCAATGCCTGTCTTTTGACATTTGACGACGGGTATATTGATCATTTTGTGACTGTATTTCCCCTGCTTGAGGAAAACAGCATTCAAGGTTGTTTTTTCCCGCCGGCAAAAGCAATAATTACTCATGAAGTTCTTGACGTCAATAAAATTCATTTTATTCTGGCCGCTGCGGACGGAAATATGGACCAGCTGGTAAGTGGCATCTATGATTGTTTAGACAAATACAGATCTCAGTATCAGCTGCAAAGCAATAGTCATTATTATGCCAAACTGGCTATTGCAAACCGGTTCGATCCGGCGGAAATAATTTTTGTCAAGAGGCTGTTGCAGGTGGAACTTGACGAGAATGTCCGTAAATTGATTACGAATGAGCTTTTTCGCCAATATGTCACCGAGGACGAGAAAGCCTTCGCCAAAGAATTGTACATGGATCTTGATCAGATAAGATGTATGGCCCGCAATGGCATGTACATCGGGAGCCATGGTTTTGATCATCAATGGCTGAGCAGGCTGTCACCTGAAAAGCAGGAAGTGGAAATTAATGAATCCATTCAATTTCTCAGGTCAGTACATTCACCAACGGGAAATTGGGTTATGAGCTACCCGTACGGCGACTATAATGATTCTTTAATAGAGATACTGAAAAAGAAAGGCTGCTCATTAGCTTTTACATCGAAAGTTGATATTGCCCATTTATGTAATGAGAATGCATATGCCTTAGCAAGGCTCGATGCTAATGATTTGCCAAAATTGGCAAATGCCGAGCCGAATTTATGGACAAAAAAACTATTGGATTAAGGATAAAGGCCAAAGACCTATAATGTTGCCGCTGGTGAACGAACATGGCTATGCCGCTTGATTTGATGCGCCACCTATTAAATAAGAAGTAAATTTGTGCATTATTAAAAGTCTGTTCCTTGCGATCCGCTAAAATTTGCATCGTTCTAAATATTTTTTGGAATTGGGTAAACGTCTATGGATATAGCAAAATTAAAAAAACTAATAACTTCTGCCGACATCACCATTAAAGAGGCAATGCAAAAGCTCAATGAAACTGCCGAAAAAATCCTTTTTGTCGCTGATAATAATGATCGTCTGATAGGGAGTGTGACTGACGGCGACATTCGTAGAGCAATAATCAATAATGCTGGATTCCATGACAGTATTGCCAATGTAATACAAAGGCAATTTACTGCCATCAAACAAGGGACGCCCGAAATAAAGGAATATGCTAAACGGATCATGCTGGAAAGAAAGATCGAGCAGATACCTGTTCTGGATGATCACAATGTTCTTGTTGATATAATGTTATGGACAGATATTCTTGGCCAGGAAGTGAATTTGCAAGCACCTGTATTGAAGCCGAATTATGTCGTTATAATGGCCGGTGGCAAAGGGACAAGATTAGCCCCTTTTACCAAGATACTTCCCAAGCCGTTAATTCCGCTGGGTGAAAAGCCAATCGTGGAATTCATCATGGATCGCTTTTATGAGCAGGGATTTCATCGGTTTAAATTGGTGATAAACCACAAAAAAGAAATGATTAAACTCTATTTCAGGGAGAATAAGTTGCCTTATGAAATAGAACTGCTGGAAGAAAGCGAATATTGCGGGACGGTGGGCGGTCTTTATCTATTAAAAGGAGAAATTAAAAGCACTTTTATTCTGACCAATTGTGATACGTTACTAGAAGGTGATTATGGAGATTTTCTGAACTGGCACCAGGAAAACAAAAACCAGTTAACCATTATTGGCGCTCATAAAGAAGTGGCTGTGCCATACGGAGTTCTCCAGATTGATAATGGCGCTCTCATCGATATGATTGAGAAGCCCCAATATGATTTGTTCGTGAATACCGGCACCTATGTAATGGAGCCGGAAATTCTCGATTCGCTGGGCGATAATGAAAGCCTGGATATTGATGAATTAATAATAAAATTAAAATTGTCTGTGGAAAACAAGATTGGTGTGTTCCCCTGCTGGGGCCGATGGTCTGATATCGGTCAGTGGGATGAATACAAAAACACCCTGAAAAACATGGGAATTGAAAGCTGATGGAGAGCAATGCATTATCATGTAAAAATCGCATTGCCGTTGTGCCGGGCAAGCACATTATCTGCCTGATATGCGACTCCTCCTTGCAACATACTGGGTGATGGTCGGGTGATGGCAAAAACATGAATGCTTTAGTTACCGGATATGGTTCCATCGGACGGCGACATGTCCGATTGCTCAATGAACTGGGATGCAATACGGCCGCCGTAAGCAGGCGGGAAGTTGATTATGCTCCCAGCTATGCAAGGATCGAAGACGGGCTGGCGGCGTATAACCCTGAATATGTCGTGATCGCCAATGCGACTGGCGAACATCAGGCAACTCTGGCCAAGTTGTCCCGGCTCGGGTATGCAGGCACCGTGCTCGTGGAAAAACCTTTGTTTCACCGTTCCCTGGAAATTCCGCCTAACAATTTTCGGCATATCTATGTGGCTTACAATCTGCGTTTTCACCCGCTTATCCAGCGGCTGAAATCTTTGCTGGCCGGAGAAAAAATAATTTCGACAATGGCCTATGTCGGCCAATACCTGCCTCAGTGGCGGCCGAACCGGAATTACCGGGAATTGTATTCAGCAAAGAAGGAAGAAGGCGGCGGAGTATTGCGTGACTTAAGCCACGAATTGGATTACCTCACCTGGTTATTGGGCGGGTGGGTGCGAGTTACGGCTTTAGGCGGCCATCTCAGTCCTCTGGAAATAACCAGTGACGACGTAGCGGTGATTTCCCTGGTAACGCCGCGTTGTCCTGCAGTCGCCTTGCAATTGAACTATTTGGACCGGCTGACCAGGCGTTTCATTTTGATCAATACTGCCCGGCACACAATTGAAGTTGACCTCGCCCGCGGGTTATTAACCGTCGATCGGGCCGTGGAACATTGCGCGGTAGAGGCGGATATGACTTATCGGGAAATGCATAAGTCGGTAATGAACGGCGGTTGTGCCACTTTGTGTTCTTGCGCTGAAGGATTGGAAGTCTTGCGGATCATCGAAGCCGCGGAGCTGTCCATAGAACAGAAGAAATGGATAGAGAAATGAAAAGATTATGTACAATTTGCGCCCGGGGAGGCTCGGAAGGTGTCAAAGGCAAAAATATTCGGCTGTTGCTGGGGAAGCCCTTGATCGTCTACAGTATTGAGCAGGCAAAGCAAGCGGGAATATTTGCCGCTCTGGCCGTCAGCAGTGATAATGAGGAAATTCTTGCCGTGGCTCAGAGTGCCGGTGTGGATTATTTGATCCGCCGTCCGGCAGAACTGGCGCAAAACATCTCTCCTAAACTGCCTGTTATCAGGCATTGCGTGCAAACTGTGGAACAGCTCGCCAATCAGCGCTATGAGACTATCGTGGATCTGGATGCAACGTCCCCGTTGCGTGATGCTGAGGACATTGTTAAGGTTGTCGCAATGCTCGAAAATAAGCATGTTGCCAATGTGATTACCGGAGCGCCCGCAAGGCGCTCACCATATTTCAACCTGGTGGAAGTTAATGCCCGGGGAACCGTCCAACTGTCCAAATCCCTTCCCGTCGCTGTTGCGCGCCGGCAGGATTCTCCCCAGTGTTATGATATGAATGCATCCATCTACGCCTGGCGGCATGATGCTCTATTGGAAAGTCCTACCGTCTTCAATGATGATACTTTGCTTTACGTCATGCCGGAGGAACGGTCAATTGATATAGATAGTGAATCGGACTTTGATTTCGTTGAATATATTATGACAAAAAGAAACAATATTTAAAGTTTGTCGGGCGATAATTATGTTTATATTGGAAATCTTCAGCAGAATGAAATATTGGAAAAATACCGACCGAATAGGGCCTGATATTCCTGGTACCCATTGGATGTTGCATTTTAGATCTTCCATGTTAAAACTTTGCAAAAGAAAATTTAACTATTTTTCCGATACAGCCGAGTTTCGTCCCGGCGCATATGCTATTTGCTGTTCGAAAATCAGTCTTGGCGGCCGGGTTGTAATACGTCCCGGCAGTATGCTTTTTGCTGATCCGAGAGAGAACGGTGCGGGGATTACAATAGAAGATGATGTAATGTTGGGGGCTGGCGTCCATTTTTATTGTCATGATCATAAGTTTGATAATCCCGGGATAAGCATCATCGATCAAGGGTGCCTAGAATCAAAACCGATTGTGCTTAAAAAAGGATGTTGGATAGGCGCTAATTGCATTATTTTATCGGGAGTCACTGTTGGGGAGAATTCGGTAGTTGGGGCGGGCAGCGTTATTACGAAGAGCTTGCCTGATAAGGTTTTAGCGGTGGGAAACCCAGCCAAAGTTATAAGAGAAATTGGAGTGCGTAATGTTGCTGGATAAAGTAATTGTTATCACAGGCGCCGCTGGTCTCCTGGGCAGCTCATTTGTCCGTTGTGTTGCCCAGCAAGGCGGCATTGCCGTAATCGCTGACATAAACGTGAAAGCGGGCAGTAAATTACTGGAGGATCTGCAAAGAGAATCTCTTAATAAAGAAGGCCTGTATGTCGAACTGGATATAACATCGCCGGCATCAATTGCTGCGATGATTGAAACTCTGCACAACAGGTATGGACGGATTGATGCACTGGTTAATAATGCCTACCCCAGAAATAAGAACTATGGAAGAAAATTTGAAGATGTAACTTACGATGACTTCTGCCAGAATGTGTCCATGCATTTGGGCGGCTATTTTCTGGCGTCCCAGCAGCTAGCTCTGTATTTTAAAAAACAGGGCTATGGTTCGATAATCAACATGGCATCAATCTACGGCGTGATTGCTCCCCGTTTTTCCATCTATGAAAATACCGCCATGACCATGCCGGTCGAATACGCCGCTATCAAAGCGGCAATAATACATCTGACGAAGTATATAGCACAATATTTAAAAGGCTCGAAGGTTCGCGTAAATTGCATCAGCCCCGGAGGTATTTTGGAAGGGCAGCCGGAACAATTCCTCTCGCGCTATGACAGCTTTGCGGCATCAAAAGGGATGCTTGATCCCGCGGACCTGCAAGGCGCACTGCTGTTTCTGCTCTCCGACATGTCGGCGTTTATCAACGGGCAGAACATTGTTGTTGACGATGGATGGACGTTGTAATGAATGAAATTTAATCAGTCCACTAAAAAAACAGGAGCTGTGCCAGACAGCCAAGCCTGCCGGCATCTCTTCTTAGTGCAGGATAGAACGTACTGGCATTCTTGCCCGTTTCCTTATGACAAAAACCGGGATGTTGTTTTGACATATGATTTCGGGGTATGGCATGAGATAGCGGAGCTGGGCGGCCGGGTGGCCCTGCTTGATCATCTGGTCGATATGAATGTCATGGAGCAATATAACTACGCAACCTATGATTTTTTTGCCAAGTGGCATTACGATCAAGACGGCAATGATATCTTTGCTTACAGTGGAGTAAAAGTCGGTAATGCCTTCAGGATTGCTATCTGGAGCAATATTACCCAATATGCCCGGACGTTTATTAATTTATTGGCCGTTAAAAAGATGGTCTGGGAAAAGATGTTCGTCGGCATCAGTGATAGTTATGCAATGGACATTCTCCATGTCCTCGATCTGAAAAATGAGAACTGGGAACCTCGGACAGACAGGACGGTTCAGGAATATTATTTCCCCATCCTGCGCTGGATAGATGAAAATATTTATCCCTCCGGTCTGAAGCAAACGTCCAAAATAATTCTGACAAAAATACGCGATCTGATTCTGTCCCTGTATGATCGCTTGAAGATTTTCGGCAAGAAGGATGCTAATATTTTTATTAATCCTTATTATCCAACCGAGAGGATCATTGCCGCGTTAAAGAACAAAGCCAATATAAATCTTATTTTGGAAAACTATACCTGGACGCGCGGGTTTTTTCAGGAACGACGCCTGCCGGTCAGCGGATCTCTCGATTACAGGCAATTAGCCCTGGCGATGATCGAAAAATTTCCGGCGAGAAAAGCGGCAAAATGGAGCATTGAAGGATTTCCCATCAGTGAATACCTTTATCCAATTATTCTTCAACGGATTGCCGAGCCGCTGGCGGACTGTCTAAGGACATTAGACAGCATCATTGAATATTTCCAAAGGAGAAAACTAAACCTGATGGTAACATTTTCGAATATCGGATTTACCAATTGTCTGATGATTAACTATTGCCATCACCATCAAATACCCACATATCTTATAATCAATGGATTGCTGGCAACATCATTTGTGGATGAAGCCAAGGATGCCACATGGATTAATTCCTATGGCGAATCCGTTAAGAAGCATTATTTTCGCGGTATGGACAATATCGTGTGTCTTGGTGATCCACGGATGGACAACTATATAAAGAATTACACGCCTCATAACATTAATACAGAGAAGCCTTTAATTGTTATCGCTGCTTCAGGATTTACCAATATTGATTTAAACTCTTATGTCGCCGTTGAATTTGATTTTTTATATGGCATTATGCGAGCCTGTCAAATTTTAAGAGCAACGGGCAGGGATATGAGGCTTACCTTAAAAATACGCCCCAACGGCTATCGGCGGCAATATGAAAATTTTCTTCAAGAGTATTTTCCCGAGATAGCAGTCCGGATTTATGATCGGTTTCCGATAAAAGACGTACTGGACGATGCCGATTTATTGATTTCCACCTACTCGCAGACATTGTTTGAGGCATCCTGCATGAACATTCCAGTGCTTTATTACAAGAACGACACACAAGTTGCTCACCCGCCATTTGATAATGCATCGGAACTGGTTACGGCAGTGTCGTTGGACGATCTGGTCGAGAAGCTAAACATGTTCTATAACAGCGATCCGCTATATGACGCGTTTAGGAAACGAGAGGTTATGGAGAAATATATCGGCCCGCTGGACGGCCATAATCTGGAACGCAATATGGAGTTTATCTATTCGCTGATAGACGAACCGGACGAATTGGGTGCCGCAATTAATGGATAACACTGCTCTGTTCAAGGTTATTTGGTCCGGCCTGAAAAAGCGGCTGGCGTCACACTTGATTCTGGCCAGACTGCAAAAAAAATACCCTAACTGTCATTTCTACCCGGGCTGCTATGTTGATGAATTGTCTCTGCTGGGCAATTATAATGTTATTTTTGATAATACCGGCATCATTAATTCCGCTTTAGGGGATCATACTTTTGTCCAGAAAAATTCATTAATTATCAATGCTGATATCGGCAAGTTTTGTTCCATCGCCTCCAACGTCAGTGTGGGCCCCGGCCAACATCCGACATCATATGTCAGTTCACACCCCGCTTTCTATTCGGCAACCCAGCCGCTGGTCAGGACTTTCAGCGACCGGGAAAGGTTTGAACCGTTTAAGGAAAGAGCGAAGATTGGCCACGATGTCTGGATCGGACAGGGAGCGGTTATTATGGACGGCGTTGTCATTGGCAATGGTGCCATAGTGGGGGCCGGCGCCGTAGTCACAAAAAACGTTCCTGACTACGCGATAGTGGGCGGTGTAACGGCAAAAGTCATTAAGTATCGATTTGCGGCAGAAACATGTCAAAGGCTGCTGGATGTAAAATGGTGGGACCTGCCGGAAGCTCAGCTAGCAGAGTATGCCAATTGCTTTTCCGATACCGATGATTTTTTAGATATTATGAAGAAGAACCGTAAAAATGGGGCGGCATGAATTCTTTTAAAAAAATAATTCGCTCACAATTGATGCGATGCCGAATGCTTTTATTTTATGTGCTGAATAAAGGGAAATTCAAAAGGCTGGAAATTAAGTCTTTAATCATGCACCCTCTAAGAATAGAAGGACCGGAGTACATTTCGCTGTTGAGTGGCGCCGTTATTCAAGACCATGCATTTTTATATGCCGAGAAAATTGATGAGCATGAACCGGAACTGATAATCGGCAGGGGTTCTGTTCTCGGTAACTATAACCACATTGCCGCTGTCAGAAGAGTTGTTTTTGGCGATAACGTGTTAACCAGCGACCGGGTTTATATATCGGATAATTTGCACGGCTTCGAAAATATTAATGTGCCGGTTATGCATCAGCCATTGCAATTTAAGGCAGAGGTGTCCATTGGAGATGGCTCCTGGATTGGGGAAAATGTATCTATCATTGGTGCGCGAATCGGCAAGAATTGTGTGATAGGCGCCAACGCGGTCGTAACTGCAGATATACCTGATTACTCTGTTGCCGTTGGCATACCCGCCACAGTGATCAAAAAGTATAATCTCCAAAACCGGATGTGGGTAAAAACAGGGCGATGAGATCAAAGTGATTCGAATAGCGTTAATTTCATTTCTCCATAACAGTATTAACACCAGAAGTCTTTCTTCCTACCTGAAAGAAAACGGCTACGAAGTGCTCTGTTTTTTTTGTTCCGGTGATTTTAATACAAGCAACTTGAATGAATTAATTAATCGTCTGACCGATAAAAAAATTGGTTTTGTCGGTATCAGCCTTGTGACTGACGATTATTTCCGCGCCATAACTGTGACCGGGCAAATCAAAAAAAAGCTTCACCTACCGGTTGTCTGGGGCGGGGCGCACGTCAATGTAATGCCGGATGAGTGCCTGAAACATGCCGATATGATTTGTATGGGTGAAGGTGAAGAAGCGCTGCTGGAGCTTGTCGGTAATTATGCCGCGGGGCGGACGGATTTAACGACAAAAAATATCTGGTTCAAAACAGCAAACGGAATTATTCGCAACGAGCTGCGCGATCTGGAAGAAAACCTGGATAAATATCCTTTTCCCGATTTTGATTTAAATTCGCAGTTCGTTATGACGGACAAAGGATTTACTGAATTGACGGAAAGCCATTTTTGCGGTGAGTACAGCATCATGTCCTCGCGCGGCTGCCCTTATAGCTGCCATTATTGCTATAATAGTTACCGGAGAAAACAGTATGCCGGAAAAGGAAAGTATCTGCGGAAGAGAACCATGGAAAATGTTATAGCCGAGTTGTCTGATGCGAAAAGTAAATTTTCCGATCTGGTCCGGATAAACTTCTGGGACGACAGCTTTGTGGCGCGGGGTATGGCAGATTTTATTTTGTTTCAAAAGTTATATAAGGAAAAAATAGACCTGCCCTTTTTTGCCCTGATTGAACCGATGGCTTTTGATTATGATAAAATAAAGATTCTTCGCGACAGTGGGCTTTCTGCTTTGCAACTGGGGATTCAGACAGGAAGTGAGCAGATTAATAGGGACGTATACAACAGACGAGTATCCAATCAAAGGGTCGTGGAGGTTGCCGGCCAGATTAGAGAAATGGGAATTAATGTGATTTATGACGTCATATTTAACAACCCGTATGAAGAGCCTATTGATGTCGCGCAAACAGTAAATCTTTTCCTTCAATTCCCAAGACCTGTTGCCCTGCAAGGCTTCAACCTCATTTTTTATCCCGGCACGGAAATAACCGAAAGAGCGCTGAAAGATGGTTATATTTCAGTTAAAGAGGAAGCCGAAGATTATTCAACGATAGAAGGGGCCAAGGATTCACCGACTTCAATGATGGGAAAATCCTTAATCAGCAATAGGTTTTATCGCATTCAATATGCTTCCGGGGAAAAAGAATACTGGAACACGGTTTTATCGCTTTTCGCCTTTCTGCATGTTCCGCACGGACTGATGCGCTTCTTCAGTAAATCGGAGTCATCCCTGAAAAAGTTTTTTCTGGGTGTGTTTGTCCGGATTTATACGCTGGCCCATGTATGCAAAGCGGCGGTAAAGAAAAATGGCTGAAGCTGCCGTTGCCGTAAGACCGCTCGTGAGTGTAGTTGTGACGAGTTACAACCACGCGGAATATCTGGCTGAGCGCCTGCAAAGCCTTCTTTCCCAGACATATGATAATATCGAAATCAATGTTGTCGATGATGGTTCGACTGACCAGAGCGGCGCAGTGCTGGCCCGGTATAAAAATAATCCCGAGGTGCATATTACTTTCCTGCGCGAGAATGGCGGCTACGCGCAGGCCTGTAATATAGGGGTCGGCCTCAGCCGCGGCGATTATATCATGTTCGCGGAGTGTGATGATTTCAGCGAACCGGCGCAGATTGAAGCCTTGATGGGAAAACTGCTGCAAAATCCCGGCGTCGGCGTAGTTTATTCCCTCAGCAATATGGTTGACAGTAAAGGTGCTGTGTTCGGGGATGATGGAAGGCATAGGGAAAAGCTGTTTCGCAAATATTGCGGGAAAGATGTTTTAATACCACAGCGGGAAATGCAGAAATTTTTCTTAAAATCATGTGTTATTCCCAATATGAGTGCGGCGATTATCAGGAAGGAATGTCTTCAGAGGATAGGCGGCTTTGATTCAAAATACAAGGCCTGTGCGGATTGGGATTTCTGGTGTCGCCTATCCAGGCATTGTGATTTCTTTTATGTGGCAAAACCACTCAATAATTTCAGGACCCATTTATCTACCGTAAGGAATACGATGGCAATCAGTGCATCGGTTATGGAAATATATGATATTCTCTTCAGAGAATATCATGACATGGAATTATCCTTTGGTGAAATATTTGAATTCAAAATAGCAATGGGTTCAGTGTGGAGTCAGTATATTGCCCAGAACCCTAGAAACTGGCTGAAAAGCATAGTCGATATAGGGGTTAAAAGTTTACGATATGATAAGTTCATGTTTTTCTATATGTGTTTGTCGCTGGTTCAAAAAACATTTGTCTATACAGAGCAATTTTTTTGTAAAAAAAGATGATCGAAATAATCAGGTGAAATTGCCTGTCGCTTAGAGCTGGATTGTAAGAACATGGTTAAAAAACATATGGATGGTATAAATAAAATTGAGAGGGTTCTGATCACCGGCGGCACCGGACTACTGGGAATTGCCCTTCAGCAATCTGCTCCGGCTGACGTAATGGGTTTTTTCAATTATTTACCCTCAAGCTCTTCACCTGTCGGTTTACCTTTCCCTGCTATGGTCGCGGATGTCACCGATAACCGGCAGATGGAAGCGGTGTTTAAATGGGCGATGCCTGATGTTGTCATTCATACTGCTGCAATCGGCAGTGTTGATTTTGCCGAAAAAAATCGTGAAGAGACCAGAAAAGTTAATTTGGAAGGTACGAAAATTGTCGCTGCACTGTGTGATGATTTTCAGGCTCTGCTGATTTATATATCATCAAACGCGGTATTTGACGGTCGTACGCCGTTTTACTCGGAAACTTCACCTGTAAATCCGATCAACTATTATGGTCAGCTCAAAGTTGAAGCTGAAAATGTTGTTCGCGACAGTTGTGAATCATGGGCTATTGTGCGACCCATTTTGATGTATGGCTGGCCGCATCCGGGGGAGCGTGATAACCCCGTGGTCTGGTGGGTGCGATCCCTGGAAAACGGCAGTCCGATCAAGGTTGTGGACAATGTATTCAGCAAACCACTACCAGTGTGGTCATGTGCAGAGGTTATATGGCAAGTGATTCGCCAAGGTCGTACTGGTATATACCATGCGGCTGGGCGTGATCATTTATCCCTTTACCAATTTGCCTTACATGTAGCAGACGTATTTAGTTTGGATGCTAAATTAATTACCCCTGTTCCTGATTCATTTTTCCCTGAAATTGCACCCCGTCCCAAGGATACTTCTTTCGATACGACCAAAATGGAGATGGAACTGGGTGTAAAATGTATCGGTATTAGAGAAGGATTAATCCGCATGAAAATTGAACGAGCGGGCAAACCATGAAACTGTTTATTGTCGGCCCCCGCTGGGCTGGTGAATGGACGGAAGCCGTAGGAAGGGCCGCTGTTGCTTTGGGGTGCAGGACAGCCACTTTTTACTACCGCACCGATACGTTGGGTGGCCTGAAAGGCATGGCCAAACAGCAATTGCATCCATCGATTCAAAAGATCATGAGGTGGGGCGCTCAAAAGGTCAGAAGTTCTAAAGATATCCTAATGAACCGTCGATTGATTACAGCGGTTCGTGCTTTCCAACCGGACATTATTTTAATTCTCAAAGGCGAGACCATTTATCCGGAAACACTTGTTACTTTACGTAAGGAGAAAGTGCCCCTGGTCTCATGGTGGGTTGACGATCCTTTCTGTTTTCCGGATCTGTTAGAATCGTTCAATCTTTTCGATATGCTTTACATGTTTGATAGAGAAGGCGTTACAAAACTTGAGGCCGAGGGCGTCAAACACATCATGTATCTTCCCTGTGCCTGTGATCAGACAACCTATCATCCCCAGTCCCTCAATCCACGGGATTATCCTGATCTTGACTGTACGATCGGTTTTGTTGCGATGTATCATCCGATGCGCGCCGCACTGCTGGGTCAGATGAAAGGATGGGACGTCGGATTATGGGGCAGCGACTGGGAGTTGGCGCAGGAACTCCATGAATTACCCCCAAACACCTGGAGAGGCCCGCAGATTTCAACGGCCAACGCCGCCAAGGTCTATAACCTGGCGAAGATTTGTCCGAATGTACATCATCCGCAAACGCGTTTTGGCGGATTAAACACACGCGCATTCGAGATACCGGCCGCAGGCGCTTTTGAGTTGATCGACTACGTTCCGGGACTGGAAGAGCATTTTGATGTCGGGCGTGAGATTGTGGCTTATACCTCCCCGGCGCAGTTTCGCGAGTTGGCCAAATACTATCTGGCTCATCCCGATGAGCGCGCGGCCATTGCCGAGAGAGGCCGTGCCCGTGTTCTGCGGGATCATACCTATGGCCGGAGAATTGAAACGATTCTGAAGACCTTAGGGCGGCCTTGCCCATGATGCCCTATGATAGCAAAAGAAATATTTTGCGTAGTGAAACATGGGCATTAAGAGAAAAATACTGAAAAACAGATTATGAAAATACTTTTTATTGCTCCTCTGCCTCCACCAATTACCGGGCACTCATTAGCAGCTAAAATATTTTTCGAAGACATGATTAAAGACCATCAGGTTAAAGTCGTTAATCTGAGTAAAGACAGTTTGAAACAAGGATTAAATTCTATCGCACGAATTATTCAAGTTTTTAAAATCATAAAAGAAATACGGAATAATCAAAAAGATGCGGACGCTGTCTATTTGACAATTTCTGAGTCGCTTTTTGGAAATGTTAAAGATCTGCTTATTTATCTTATTTGTTTTCATCGTCTTTCCCGTATGGTTATTCACCTGCATGGCGGCAGCATTAAAAAACAGTTATTTGATCAAAATAAACTCGTCTTTGCACTTAATAAATATTTTCTCCGCCGCTTGGGAGGGGCTATCGTATTAGGAAAATCACATGTTCATATTTTTTCAGATATCATACCCGTAAAAAAGATATATATTGTGCCAAATTTTGCGGAAGACTATTTATTTATCAGCGAGAAGGAAATAAAAGAAAAATTTGCCCATGCGGCCCCTTTAAGAGTTCTTTTTGTAAGTAATTTAATTGCAGGAAAAGGGCAGGATGAACTGGTTGACGCTTATCTGGCCTTAACTGACAAATCGCGGAAAAAAATGGAGATTGATTTTGCCGGCGCGTTTGAATCCGATATTCAAAAAGTTAAATTCCTAAATAGGATTGACGGGATTAATGGAATATCTTATCACGGGATTGTTGAAGATGATCGGAAGAAGGATCTTTTCTCCCGTGCACATATCTTTTGCCTTCCGACCAGTTTAAGCGAGGGACAGCCCATTTCCATTTTAGAGGCCTATGCCTCGGGCTGCGCAGTCCTGACCACTAATCAAGGTGGCATCTCTGATATTTTCAGGGATAAGATAAATGGTTATGAAATAGAAAAAGGATCGGCCAAGTCAATAAAGTCAGTGATTGAGAGAATGAGCGAAAATCCGGAACCTCTGTTGCGCATGGCTATGTCCAACAGAGAAATTGCCCATATTCAATATAGGACTTCTCATTATAACGCTTCACTGAAAAGCATTATCGAAAACATCGGATCCGGCTCAAATAATCAGCAATGAGTTTATGCCTATAAATCTGGAGTAAAAGAAAATGAGTCAGGTAAAATATCAAATTTGTTCCAACTGCATTATGGATACCACTGATCCCAATATCACTTTTGATGGGAGGGGTTGGTGCGACTATTGCCGTAATTATCATGAAAATATTCTACCGAGCTGGCATCCCAATGAAAAGGGTGAAAAGATACTTGCGCCATTAATCGATAAAATAAAAAGAGATGGGAAAGGGCATGATCATGATTGTCTGATCGGCTTAAGCGGTGGCGTCGATAGTTCTTATGTGACGTATCTGGCCAAAGAAAAATTTGGTCTGAGGCCCATGCTTTTCCACGTTGATGCAGGTTGGAATTCTCAGGAAGCTGTAAATAACATAGAAAAACTGGTTGATGGTCTTGGCCTCGATCTTTACACGGAGGTCATTGATTGGACTGAAATGAAGGATTTACAATTAGCTTTTTTCAAGGCACAGGTTCCTCATATAGACACACCACAGGATCACGCGTTTTTTGCAGGGTTGTATAACTATGCGGCAAAAAATGGGCATAAATACATATTAACAGGGGCCAATTATTCAACTGAATGTGTTCGTGAACCACTTGAGTGGCATTACCATGCCTCTGACTTGCGGCAAATAAAAGACATTCAGCGCCGATTTGGTCAGCGTCCTTTAAAGAAATTTCCGATGGCGGACATTTTTAAGTTTAAATTATATTATCGGTTCATAAAGGGTGTCAGAGTGGTAAAACCGCTGGATTATATGCCCTATATCAAAGAAGCCGCGATGCGAGAATTAGCCGATCGGTTCAGTTGGCAAACATATCCTTATAAGCATTATGAGTCACGTTTTACCAGGTTTTACGAAGGGTATTGGCTTCCGAAGAAGTTCGGATACGATAAACACCGTGCTCACTTTTCCAGTTTAATTCTGACCCAGCAGATGACCAGGGCGGAAGCGCTAGAACTTATTGCAAAACCTGCATATGACGAAGAGACGATAGCTCAAGATTTTGAATATATCGCAAAAAAATTGGATTTGAAGGTTTCTGATTTGCAGAAAATTATGGATGGTAAAAACAGGACTTATCGCGATTACAAAAACAATATGGCATTAATAAGTTTTGCAACGAAAATTTTAAGAATGCTTGGAATACAAAAGGCAATAATAAGATGATAGCAATAATTGATTATGGGTTGGGCAATGTGAAAGCATTTGCCAATGTCTATTATAGACTGAATATACCAACCCTGATTGTTAAGCAGCCAGACGACCTGAAAACCGCAGATAAATTAATATTGCCTGGTGTTGGATCGTTTGACCATGCGATGCATCTGCTTGATGAATCGGGATTGCGGCAGGTTCTTGATGAACTTGTTCTTAAGCGTCGTGTGCCGGTCTTAGGCATCTGCGTGGGGATGCAAATGTTATCACGTTCCAGTGAGGAAGGTGCTTTCCCGGGATTGGGATGGATTGATGGGAAAGTCAAGAGAATGAAACCGTCGATGTTAATGCATAGAACACATCTCCCTCATATGGGCTGGAACGATGTGAAACCGACTAAAAGAAGCAAGTTGTTTAAAGGGCTTGAACAAGATGCTCGCTTTTATTTCCTGCATTCCTACTATTTTCATGTTCAGAATAATGATGATGTTATTGCGGTAACTGATTACGGCGGATCCTTTACTTGTGCAATTAATGTCGGGAATATTTTTGGTGTACAATTTCATCCGGAAAAAAGCCATCAATATGGAACTCAGCTTTTGAAAAACTTTGCGGAAATGGAAAGAAGTTAGGAGTGGAGAGTTAGGAGTGGAGAGTTAGGAGTGAGGAGATAGGAGAGGTGCGAAATGGATAAGCCTCATAAGAAGTTGAAAGTTTGGCAGCTTGCCATGGATATCGTTATGGATGTATATACTCTTACAGAATCATTTCCAACAGGGGAAAAGTTTGGCCTGACTTCTCAGATGCGACGTTGTGCGGTTAGTATACCGAGTAATATTTCCGAAGGTGCCGCACGGAATACACAGAAAGAGTTCATCAATTTTCTTCACATAGCACAAGGGTCACTCTCAGAACTGGATACCCAGTTGGAAATAGCGCAACGTCTTAAATTGACCAACCAGGAATCCTGGACAACTATGAATGCAAAACTCATTGAAGAGGACAAAATGCTGTCTGGCTTAATACATTCAATAAAGGATAAACAATAATGCTATCTCAACGTCTCCTTACTTTTCACTTTTTACTTCTTACTTAAATATATGCTAAGACCAAGAATCATTCCCTGCCTGCTCATAAAAAATAAGGGACTGGTAAAAACAGTCAATTTCAAGAACGCCAAGTACGTCGGTGATCCCATTAACGCGGTGCGGATTTTCAACGAAAAGGAAGTTGACGAACTGATGGTTTTAGACATTGATGCGTCTTTTCGCAATACAGAGCCGGATTTAAAAATGATTGAAAATTTAGCTGCTGAATGCCGGATGCCTTTTTGTTATGGCGGTGGTATAAAGACAGCTGATCAGGCTCAAAGAATAATCGGTTTGGGTGTAGAGAAAGTGGCGATAAGTTCCGCTGTTGCGGATAATCCAGAGTTGGTTTCTCAGATGGCAAAACAAATCGGCAGTCAGAGTGTTGCAGTGGTTATTGATGCGAAGAGAAAATTAATAGGCGGAAATTATGAAGTCTATACGCATAATGGGAAAAAGAAGACAGGCAAATGTCCGATTGCTTTTGCGAAACAACTTGAAGATGTTGGCGCTGGTGAAGTGATCCTGAATTGTATAGATAACGATGGCATGATGAAAGGCTATGATCTTGCTTTAGTTGAGAAAATACGTATGGCGATAAATATACCTCTAACAGTGATTGGTGGTGCTGGGTCTCTTCATGACATAGGTCAGCTTATTAAAAAGTGTGGGATTATCGGCGCTGCCGCCGGCAGTTTATTCGTTTTTAAAGGAATTTACAGAGCGGTGCTTATAAATTATCCGACCAGATCAGAAAAAGATGCTCTTATTGAGGAACATTATCCCTTGAGGTTTAAGTATGTTTAAAGACAAAATTCTTTTAATTACAGGTGGCACAGGCACATTTGGCAACGCTGTATTGCACCGTTTTTTGGATACAGATATCAAAGAAATCAGGATCTTTTCGCGCGACGAAAAAAAGCAAGATGAAATGCGTAATGCACTGAGGAATCCTAAAGTTAAATTTTATATAGGCAATGTCAGGGATTATGATAGTATTTTTTCCGCGATGAACAATGTCGATCTCGTTTTTCACGCGGCGGCCTTAAAGCAGGTGCCATCCTGTGAATTTTTCCCGATGGAGGCGATCCGGACAAACGCTATTGGCGCAGATAATGCCATGAAGGCCGCCTTGGCTTGCAACGTCAAGAACATGATTGTGCTCAGTACAGACAAGGCCGTTTATCCCATCAATGCGATGGGGATGTCGAAAGCGCTCATGGAAAAGCTCATGATCGCCAAGGCGCGCGCCCACTGTGATTTGGGAACGATATTCTGCGGGACCCGTTACGGAAACGTCATGGGGTCCCGGGGTTCTGTCATTCCTCTTTTCATTAGCCAGATCTTGGCGGGTGAACCGTTGACCATTACTGATCCTCTCATGACCCGTTTTATGATGTCTATTGATGATGCGGTAGACCTTGTGGCCTACGCTTTTAAAAACGGAAATTCAGGAGATGTTTTTGTCCAGAAGGCTCCAGCGGCGACAATTGAAATACTGGCCAAAGCACTAAAAAAACTGTTCAAAGGAAAAAATGAAATCCGCATCATCGGTACACGGCATGGAGAAAAACTTTATGAGACATTACTGACACGTGAAGAGATGGCGCGCGCCGAAGATATGGGCAGTTATTACCGGATTTCTCCGGATATCCGTGACTTGAACTATGCGTGCTATTTTACTGAAGGTATAACGGAGATTGCCGGCCATGATGATTATCATTCACACAATACGCAGCAGTTAGATGAGGATGGAATGATTGAACTGCTGATGAAATTGGATTTTGTGCAGATGGCGTTGAAGACGGGGAAAATAGAATTATAGAGTATCATTGTGAAAACCAAATGTCAGAATTAAGGTGAAAATAGGATAGCTGAATGAATGTATTGGTAACGGGAGCTAAGGGATTTATTGGGAAGAACTTGGTTTTCGCTCTCAAGCGAAGGACTGACGTTGATATAATCGAATACGACTTAGGCTCCCCGGGAAGTCTTCTGGAAAAAGGCCTAACTAAGGCGGATGTGATTTATCACTTAGCCGGAGTGAATCGGCCGGAGCGTACTGAAGAGTTCACGGAAGGGAATGTTAATTTAACGAGGAGTATCTGCGATACTCTGAGACAGATGGATCGTAACCCCTTGCTTGTAATATCTTCAACCAGCCAAGCCACCATGGACAACCCCTATGGTCTTTCCAAACGCAAGGCCGAAGAGACCGTATTCAATTTTGGCAGAGAAACAAGGGCGTCGGTATTTGTATTTCGGCTATCAGGTGTTTTCGGTAAATGGTGCCAGCCTAATTACAATTCGGTGGTTGCCACTTTTTGCCACAATATTGCTCGTGACTTGCCCATTTCTATCTCCGATTCAGATAAAGAAGTCGACTTGGTTTATATTGATGATGTGGTCACTGCTTTCATTGGTGTTTTAGCAGGTCGCATGCCGGTTTCAGATGGTAAGTATTGTCTGGTGGAACCGACATATCGAATGTCTCTTGGTGATTTGGCGGAAACGATCCAGGGGTTTCGGGATAGCCGGATAAATCTCGCCTTGCCGGATATGAGCATCCCTTTAGTTCATGCCCTCTATGCAACCTATGTTTCGTGCCTTCCTATTGATTCCTTCTCTTACGCTTTAAACCGGCAAGCTGATTCCAGAGGAGATCTGGCAGAGCTATTGAAATCGCCTCATATGGGACAAATATTTGTTTCTCGTACTAGACCGGGTATCACTAGGGGCAACCATTATCATGATACAAAAGTGGAGAAATTTGTCGTCTTGGAAGGGGAAGCGGTGATAAGGTTTCGACAGATACTTGGCGGTGAAATCATCGAATACCCTGTTTCCGGCAATGAGTTTCGTGTCGTGGATATTCCTCCGGGCTACACCCATTCCATCGAAAATGTGGGCGGAAGTGAGTTAATCGTACTTTTTTGGGCAGATGAAATTTTCAATCCGAATATTCCCGATACCTTTACAATGAATGTCTGAAGGATATGAAGGAGCCAATATGAAAGTCATGACTATTGTCGGTACCCGCCCGGAGATCATTCGTCTCAGCCGGGTTATCAGTGTGTTCGAACGTTACAGCAATCATGTCCTGGTGCATACCGGTCAGAATTACGACTATGAATTAAACCAGGTGTTTTTTGATGAGCTGGAGATACGGAAGCCGGACCACTTTCTTGAGGCCGCCGCCAAAAATCCAGCCCAAACAGTTGGCCTGATCATCAGCCAGGTAGATGATGTTCTGGCCATGGAAAATCCGGATGCAATCCTGATTCTGGGCGATACCAATAGTTGTTTAGCGGCTTATCCGGCGAAACGTCGGAAAATACCGGTCTTTCATATGGAGGCGGGAAACCGTTGCTTCGACCAGCGGGTTCCTGAAGAGATTAACCGCAAGATAGTGGACCATATCAGTGATATCAACATGCCCTATAGCACTATCAGCCGTGAGTATTTATTGCGGGAGGGAATACCGCCGGAGCGGATAATTAAAACAGGCAGTCCCATGCGCGAGGTATTAAATTATTATCTGCCGAAGATCGAACAATCGTGCGTGCTGGATACATTAGGGCTTATGCCCCTGAATTATTTCGTTGTCAGTTGCCACCGGGAAGAAAATATCGATGATGAAATCAATTTCCGGGGCCTAATTGATCTTTTGCAGGGTTTGGCCGCAACTTACGGAAAACGGATTATCATGACCACCCATCCCCGGACGAGAAAGCGCATCGAGCAGGAAGGAATTGCCCTGCCGGAACTGGTGAATCTGCACAAGCCCTTCGGGCTGCTGGATTATGTAAAACTGGAGATGAATGCCTGCGCCGTGCTTTCGGACAGCGGCACAATAACGGAGGAGGCTTCCATTTTAAATTTCCCCGCTCTCAATATCCGTCAGGCTCACGAGCGTCCAGAAGGCATGGAAGAAGGATCTGTGATGATGGTCGGTTTGAATCGGGAAAGGATTGAGGAGGGCCTGGCAATCTTGGATGGCCAATCCCGCGGCGTCGACCGATTGCTAAATGTAGTACGCGACTATGATGTCCCTGATGTTTCACAAAAGGTTTTGCGCATCATCATGAGCTATACGGATTATGTTAACCGGACTGTGTGGCAGAAACAGGTTTCGTCTTAATGGCGCGTATTTTAATCCTCTCTCTGATATTCCGGCCTGATAACGTATCCACAGCCCAAATTATGGGGGACTTGGCGCTGGATCTCCAGTCGCGGGGTCATGATGTGTTCGTGATCTCTACCGTGCCCCATTTTAATGATGATGCCGTAGCTCTGGCGGCGCAACCACTGAAAACCTATTGGGGCAGGCTTCTTCAGCGAAGCAATTATCACGGAATTGAAGTTTTGCATGCCTGGATGCCCCGGAAGGGTCCAAGCAAGCTGCTTCGAATTTTTGCCTGGTTGGGTTTCCATTTTATCAGCACAACAGCGGGACTTATAACCCGGTTTAAGCCGGATGTTATCCTGGCTCCCTCTCCGCCGCTGACAATCGGTGTTAGCGCGTGGCTTATCGGTTTGTGGCGTAAGTGTCCTTTTATATACAACGTCCAGGAAATATATCCGGACGTGGCTGTGAATCTGGGTGTGCTGCGGAATGTATGGATAATCAAAGGACTTCAGCTGCTGGAAAGTTTTGTTTATACGAAGGCGCAAGCCCTGGCAGTGATTTCGGATGGTATGGCGAATCATATTCGCGCCAAGGGTACTTTGGAAGCGAAGATTCAGGTCATCCCCAATTTTGTTGATATAGATGATTTTTATCCCCTTCCGAAGGATAATAATTTCAGCCGCCGCTATGATCTCCACAATAAGTTCGTCATCAGTTATGCCGGCAATATGGGTGTGCCACAAGGTCTGGAAACATTGATTGAGGCAGCTCATCAGCTCCAAAATGAGGAAGGAATTCATTTTCTGATGATGGGCGATGGCAGCGAACGTTCTTTACTGATGGAGAAGGCTCGGAAGCTGAAACTTATGAATGTTACATTTCTGGCCTATCAGCCCTATTCGTTAATGGCCGAGGCCTATGCCGCAGTGGATGCCTCGTTTGTATCACAAGCTCCCGGCACATGCAACGACGGGGTCCCGTCGAAGGTTTACCGGATCATGGCTTGTGCCCGCCCTGTGATTGCCTGCACTGACGACGATTCCGACCTTGCCCGCCTGGTGACAAAATCGGAAGGTGGGGTTGTTGTTCGGTCGGGTGATGCTGCGGCACTTGCAGCCGCTATTGTCCAGGCATTTGTTCACCGCGATGATTGGCTGGAAAAAGGTTTAAAAGCCCGGCAATTTGTTCTCCGGGATTACTCCCGCTCCACCGTTAGCAATACTTATCATGAATTGATTATGAAGTTGCTGGGTAAAGGATACGAACTTCCCCATAAGAAAGCCATTGGCCAATTAAGTCATTAATGAACAAAGCTCCTCTCATATTAATTACCGGAGCGACAGGCGCTGTTGGTCCCCTTATCGTAAATGCCTTCCATGCTGCCGGTTATTCTGTCCGCACAATGTCGCTCGATCCTCCGCCGGCTGGTATCTGGCCTGACGATGTAGAAACACGCATTGGTGATATAACTGATGTGTCCGCCGTGAAGGCTGCCATGCAGGGCGTCCATTCAGTTATCCACCTGGCGGCCCTGCTGCATATTGTAAATCCGTCGCCTGACCTGCAAGACAAATATGAGCGGATCAATGTGGGAGGAACATCGACCGTGGTTACCTCGGCGATTCAGTCCGGAGTCAGGCGTGTTGTGCTCTTCAGTACGATAGCCGTTTACGGGCCGTCCAATGGCCGGATATTGACGGAAGATACGCCACCACGCCCTGATACATTCTATGCTCAAACCAAGCTTGATGCGGAAAAAATTGTTTTGGAAGCCAAAGGTACGGATGACGGAAAGATTGGGACAGTGCTGCGTCTCGGTGCGGTTTATGGTTCCCGCGTTAAGGGCAACTATGAACGGCTTATCCATGCTCTGGCTCACCACCGCTTTATGCCTATCGGAGGTGGACTTAATCGACGAACGCTGGTGTATGATAAAGATGTCGCTCAAGCTGCGTTGCTGGCTGTTTCTCATCCCGCTGCGGCCGGTCGGTTATTCAATGTCACCGATGGGCAATTTCATACATTGAATGAAATTATTGGATCCATTTGTTTTGCTCTTGGCCGCAAACCACCCCGGCTGTCATTGCCGCTTTGGCCTTCGCTCATGATTGCCGACTTTATAGAAAAATGCAGTCGGGCGACCGGGCTTAAACTTCCGGCTATCCGGATGATGATTGATAAATATTGTGAAGATGTTGCCGTCAACGGCGATTTGATCCAAAAGGAATTAGGATTTTTACCACGATATAATTTACAATCAGGTTGGCGGGAAGCAATACGCGAGATGCGGCATATGGGGTATTTGTAAGGAATATGAAACGTATATTTGATATTCTGCTGAGTCTCTTTCTCCTATGCTTTTTATCCATTCCGCTGATTCTCATTGCTCTAATTATCAAAATCTCTTCTCCAGGCCCGGCACTATATTGGTCCAACCGGGTGGGTGTCAATAATACAATATTCAAGATGCCCAAGTATCGCACGATGACCCTTGATGCTCCCGAGGTGGCCACCCATTTGATGAAAGATCCTGATCTCTATCTGACTGTGGTTGGATCACTCCTTAGAAAATTCAGCCTTGACGAACTACCGCAATTATGGAGCATATTAAAAGGCGATATGAGTTTTGTGGGACCGCGCCCGGCGTTGTATAACCAAGATGATCTGATTAAACTGAGATCTGAAAAGGGAATTTCACAATTGACTCCAGGTGTCACCGGGTGGGCCCAAATTAACGGCAGGGATGATCTCCCTATTCCGGTAAAAGTTCTGTATGATGAACACTATATGCATCATCAATCTTTTTTGTTTGATATTATGATTATCTGGAAGACTCTATTTAAGGTAATAAAAAAAGAAGGTGTGACCCATTAAAGTATTAAAAAGTCTTAGGTTTGAAAAAAGTCAGATAATACCCAAAATGTCTTTCCCGTTGATTTTGCCTATCTGTCATGATACACGTAAACCGCGTGCAAACAAGGAGGGCTTATCATGAAACAAAATATCACCATCAGCCTTGATAAAGACCTGATCCGTGCCGGCAAAATAATTGCGGCACAGCAAGGGACATCGCTGAATCGGATGTTGCGCCTGGAACTCGAAAGGATCATCCGGGACGTGAGGAAATATGATATGGCGAAACAGAAGGCCATCGCTGCGATGAAGGCGGGATTTCATTCGGGTATGGATCGATACCCTTCTAGAGATGAGCTTCATGAGAGATAAGATATTTGTTGATACCAATATCCTCGTTTATGCCCACGATTTGAGCACTGGAGACCGCCATGCCAAGGCTTTTTCCATCATAGAAAGCTTGTGGGAAGCGGAAACGGGGGTTCTCAGTACGCAGGTACTTCAGGAGTTTTATGTCACCGTCACGCGCAAGATCAAGAATCCGTTGAAGCCGACTGATGCGCGAGAAATCATCAGGAATTACCTCGCATGGCCAGTGCAGATCAATGATCCGGAAATGACGATTCAGGCTTCTGAAATCGCAGAAAAGAACAATCTCTCTTTTTGGGACGCGCTGATTGTTGCCGCTGCACTTCGGCTGCAAGCGAAAAAAATAATTACGGAAGACCTAAATCATGGGCAGATCATCGAAGGCATCCTGATTGGAAATCCGTTATTGTAGAACCAATTAATATGAATATCCATCCACAACTGAAAAATCCAAAATTTTATCTGGTGCTGTTTGGCGATGCCGCAATTTTTGCGCTGGCCCATATTGCAGCTTATTTGTTCCGGTTTGAATTTTCTCTCACTCCACTTTATTTCCAACAGATTCAAGCCATGCTTATCTGGCTTGTCCCTTTGAAGTTGGTCATCTTTTTGTCTTTCGGTCTGTATCGGGGTATGTGGCGCTATACCAGCGTCAGAGATTTCTGGCTTATAGCGCAGGCTACGATTGTCTCTTCTTTGCTTATTATTTTTATCACGATCTATCTAAATAGATTTGAGGGATATTCCCGGGCTGTTTTTATCATTGATGGGGTCCTCACTTTTCTGCTTATCGGCGGACTGCGCATGGTCATACGGTCATTTTTTACCATTTACGCAGGTTCGAGTATGGTTCCCGATTTATCTTCCAAAATTCATTTTAAAAAAGTACTGATTGTTGGAGCCGGGGATGCCGGCGAAAAAATATTGCGCGAGATTATTGAAAATAATCAATTGCACTATAAGGTTATCGGTTTTATCGATGACGCTCCCGGGAAAAAAGGACGAGCAATTCATGGTATTCCTGTAATCGGCAATGTTGATAATCTGGCATATGTCCTGGAAAAAGAGGAAATCCAGGAAATACTTATTGCCATCCCTTCGGCCAGCGGTGATCAGATCCGCCATATAGTAGAGGCATGTAAAAGTTGTGCCGTTTCCTATAAAATTGTTCCGGGTATCGGCGAACTGATTGACGGTCGGGTGAGCGTAAAAATTCTGCGGGATATCAGTTATGAAGATCTCCTGGGAAGACCGCCGGTACACTTAAATGTTGCCGGTATTCGGAATTATCTTGATGGGAAGACGGTATTGATTACGGGCTGTGGAGGATCAATTGGTTCGGAGCTTTGCCGCCAGGTAATAAAATATCAGCCTCACTCTATAATCTTACTGGATGCCGGCGAAGCAAATTTATTCAACATTCAAATGGAGCTGCAAAACGAAAAATACTGTCGGCGCTGCGAAGCAATCCTCGGGCACGTGCAGAATGAACAGCTGATGGATGACATATTTAAAAAATATAAACCGCATGTAGTATTTCATGCTGCTGCATATAAGCATGTACCGATGCTGGAAAAAAATCCCTGGGAAGCAGTTTTTAATAATATTGTCGGCAGCCGCGTAGTTATGGAAATGTCGCTTAAACACCATGTGGAAAGATTTGTGCTGGTATCCACAGATAAGGCTGTTCGGCCAACCAATGTAATGGGAGCCAGTAAAAGAGTAACCGAGTTGATCATGCAGTCACTGCAAGGCAACAGTACAAAATTTATGGCTGTGCGGTTTGGTAATGTTGTTGGTTCTTCCGGTTCGGTAATTCCGCTTTTCCGGCGGCAAATTGAGCAGGGTGGACCTGTTACCGTTACTCATCCCGAAGTCAATCGGTATTTTATGACTATTCCGGAAGCGTCACAAATGATTCTGCAGGCGGGCGCAATGGGCGAAGGCGGAGAAGTCTTTGTTCTGGAAATGGGAACGCCGGTAAAAATTGCCGATATGGCCCGCGACTTGATCCGGCTTTCCGGTAAAGAGCCGGAATATGATATTAAAATTATTTTTACCGGGTTGCGGGAAGGAGAAAAACTCTACGAGGAGCTTATTACTGTGGGCGAGGACATCCTGCCGACAAGTCATGAAAAGATTATGGTATTGCGCGCCAATAATCATTCCGCTGGTTCCCGGAATCTGCTCGCAATGAGAGAAGGACTAAATTTCGCCATTGACGAATTGGCTAAAGATGCTGACGGCCATGATACAAAGAAAATCAAGGAGAAGCTGAAAAAAATTATTCCCGAATACACACCGCAGGAAAATGAAGCCGTCTTGTAAATTTTATGATCATAGCCGCTCAACATAAAATACATATTCCCGTAAAAAAAATCCTCATTATTCAATTAGGCGATATTGGCGATGTTGTCTGGATGATTCCTGCTGTATGGGCAGTAAAAAATGCTTATCCCCAGGCGCAGCTTATGATTCTCACAAGGTATCCTAATGCTGAGGTTTTGCTGGACGATCCTCATATAGCCGGATTTTTTCAGGTCCGGCCGGAAAAAAGAATAAAGGACAGTTTGTCGGCTTCTTTTAAATTAATATGCAGCCTGCGCCGTGAGAAATTTGATCTCGTTATTGATTTGCGCGCCGACGACCGGGGAGCGATAACTTCTTTCCTGACGGGAGCTCCGCTAAGGGCAGCTTTGTTTTATCCGGGCTTGACCTGGCGTAATCGCTTGTTTACGCATCTTGTAAAACCTGCACCTGCCAAAGAGAGAGTTTTCGGCGCCGCGGAACAGTCATTGCAAATTATCCGGGGCTTGGGAATAAAAGAAGGAACATCAGTTCCCCGGATTACTGTATCTGCAGAATCACAACAAAAAGTTAGTAAAATTATTCAGGCGGAAAACATTACAGCGAAAAATGGCTGGGTAAGTATCAATCCGTTTTCGCGCTGGTCTTATAAAGAATGGGGAAAAGAGAAATGGCAGCAACTGGCCGTTTTTTTCTGGCAGAAATATGGCATGCCAACCGTAATAATCGGGTCAAAAGAAGAAAGAGAAGGTGCGGCAAGATTGTTTCAAAACATTCCTTCACCTGTTTATAATCTGGCCGGTCTGACATCACTTCGGGATACTGCCGCTCTCTTAAAAATGAGCCGGTTGCACATCGGTGTGGATAGCGCCGCGCCGCATATCGCTGCCGCGGTCGGCACGCCGACAATCACAATCTATGGTCCTTCCGATTGGCGTGATTGGGCGCCGCCGGGCGAGAAAAATAAAGTAGTGTTTTCCGACATGAATTGTTCTCCCTGTTATAAAAAAGGCTGTGATGGAAAGGGACGGAGTTTATGTCTGGAAAGGATAGAAGTTAATAAAGTGCAAGCGGTTGTAGAAGAATTGCTCCATGGAGATTAGAGCTTTGCACAACTTCCTTTTCAGTCATTCCGGTGAAAACCGGAATCCAGAAATACTTGAAAATACTGGATACCGGCCTGCGCCTGTATGACAAAATTGATGGATTGGCCTGGTTGTGCAAAGGTCTCGAGATGTTCTTCTGCTCAAGTAAATGGGCAAAAAATAATTTACAGCTGTTTTCATCGATGCAAAAAAACTTAAAGCATTTATTTTTATGTTATTTTTATTGCTTCTTCGATGAGCATTACCGGAATATCATTTTTTACCTCAAAAAGTAATTTACACTGATCACAAATTAACCCGCCTGATTTTTCATCCCACCGCACCGCACCGTGACATTGCGGGCATGCCAGTATTTCCAGAAGTTTTTCATTTATCGCCATCTTTTACTCCCTTTAATCTTTCATTAATTACTGCAAAAACCTGCTCGGGCAATATGTCCTGCAGGCACTTTTTCGTCTTGCAATTTTTTAAAAAGCAGGGGCTACACGGCAGATCAGTTCGAATTATCGTGTGGCCTTTGCCGTAAGGGCCGGTTCGCTGCGGATCGGTCGGTCCGAAAAGAGCAACCACTTCGGTTCCCACAGCTGCCGCCAGATGCATTGGTCCGGAGTCGGTTGTTATTACCAACCGCGATTCTTTGTAAAGATGAGCAAGCTCAGGCAGCGAAGTTTCTCCCCCTAAGTTTACCGCTTTTGTTTTCATCAGCCGAACAATCTTTTCTAGGGGTTCTTTCGCACTTCCCGTAAAGACGACTTCGGCATTTAACTTTGTTTTGATTAAATCCGCGAGATGAGCAAACTTTTCATTATCCCAGAGCTTTGTTTCCCAGTAGGCGACAGGATTGATGGCGATAAAATTCTTGTTTTTCAGATGGTGTTTTTCCAAAATGGTCTGAACCTTGGCTGCGGCAGCACTATCGCAGGGTAAGGGAAATTCAGGCCTGATATCTTCGGCGCCCAGATAGCGCGGAAAATCCAGATAACGGTTAACGGCGTGTTTGTTCATATCTTCAGGAATTTTTTCTTTGTAGAACAAACCGCTTAATTCCTGCAGAGAATCATAGCCCAGTTTTCTTTTGCCGCCACTTAGCAAAACGATTACTGAACTCTTCAGCAGACCGTGAAAATCGATGACCAGATCATAGCGACGAGCCCGCAGTTCCCGGAGAAACAATCTTATTTCCCGCAAAGCGCGTCTAATTTCTCCATTTTGCAAATCATTAAGCCATCTTTTGCGCCGCGAGATCAGTACTGTGTCCAGGAGAGGGTGATTCTGCAGGAGACCGGCCGCAGCTTCTTCCACTACCCAGGTTATATGAGCGTCAGGATAAAGTGTTCTTAGAGCCGCGAGAGACGGGAGGGTGTGAATTACATCGCCAATGGCACTGAGCTTTACTATCAGAATATTCATTTAATATTCTTCCGGTCCTTTAAAATCCATTGCACAGCTTCCAGAATATCCGCGGCAATAAAATCCGGTTTGTTCTCCGGCGACGCCGTATCCGGACCGTCATCCTGCAACAAATCTTCACCATATCCCGTTTTTACCAAAATTCCCTTTGCGCCCACTTTTTTCGCCGTTTCCATATCGATAAATCTGTCACCCACAAAATAGGAATTGGCCAAATCGATATTCAACTCTTGTGCGGCTTGCAGGAGCATTCCCGGCGCCGGTTTGCGGCAGCCACAGTTCTGTAAATATTCACCCTTGCCGTCCTCCGGATGATGCGGGCAATAATAGAATTTGTCGATGCTGGCGCCCTTTTTCTTTAAATCTGCAAGCAGATGGTTATTAACGGTATTGACAAATTCTTCCGTAAAAAATCCTCTGGCTACACCCGCTTGATTGCTGATAACAACAGCTTTCATGCCGCTGAGATTAATTAATTTTATTGCTTCATAGGCTGTGGTAATTGTCTTAAGTTTGTCCAATCTGTCCAGATAACCCACTTCCTCATTAATCGTTCCGTCTCGGTCCAGAAAAACAGCTACATTTTTTTCCATCATTTCATTTTTGATACTCTCGTCAAAAGTCGTCCTTCCGGTGAAGGAAACTTTGTCGTAATTACCTTTTTTACTATTATGTGTGTTGCGTGTCCCCCGCTGGCGGGGAATTAAGGGGGTGGACTTCTCTATCGTTTCAACCTCGGCCTCAATTGCAGTTACAACACCGGATATATTTTTTAATACTTCCTCGTCGGTAAATCTAATTAATTTAAACCCTGCACGGTTAAGATCTTCTTCACGGTTTTTATCTTTGGCCAATGAAGTTTCAGCATCATGAGTAATCCCGTCAATCTCAATAATCAGCATTAATTCTTTACATATAAAATCAGCAATGTAATTCAGGACAGGTCTTTGTCTTCGAAATTGATATCCTTTAAGCTGTTTAGCTTTCAAAGCATATTTCCATAAACATGCTTCAGATTTTGTCATATTCCGACGCAAATTGCCGACAAGCGGCTTTAACTTCTTATTATATCCCCAATTATCAAATGCACCATAAGCCATTCGATTTTCCACCTCCGTCACTTCGTGACACCTCCGCCAGCGGAGGACACTTTTCTTAATATCTTTTGCGCAGTTTGCCAGACGTTTTCCACGGCAATCAATTCCATACACCGAAAATCAGTGGGACATGTTTCTTTTAAGCAGGGGCTGCAAGATACTTCCTGATGTACGACAACAGACTGATCCCCGGCAGGCGAAGTAGTTTGCGGGTTGGTTGAGCCGAAAATGGCAATTGTCGGAATATTTAATGCACCGGCGATATGCATGAGACCGGAGTCATTGCTGATGAAAAGACGGCATTGGGAAATTAAATAAACTGCTTCTTTTAAATTAGTTTTGCCTGCAAGGTTAAGCAAACTGGTTTGGGCAAGCCGGCGCACTTCTTGGGCGGCCTCTCCATCGGATTTGCCGCCAAATAAAACTATCTGACAGGCAAATCCGCCGGCTATTTTGTCGGCTACAGCGGCAAATCGTTCCGGGAACCATCTTTTGGCCGGTCCGTAAGTAGCTCCGGGGGCAATGCCGATAATTTCTTTTTTGGATTCCGGAATGTATTTTTGTAAAACACTCTGAGCATCATGCCGGTTAATTTTTGTTTCCAGATGCATTTCTTTATTTACGGAAACACAACCCAGAGCTTTGACCATTTCGAGGTAATAATCTATCTGATGCAGCTTTCTTATTTCCCTGTTGCGTTGCACACGATGTGTCAGCAGAATTCCGCGGCCGTCCGCATTGTAACCGGCTCGCTTTGGAATGCCGGCGGCCAGGGCTATTATTGCCGCTTCGATGGCATTTTGTAAAAGAATTGCCAGGTCAAATTTCTCTTTTCTCAGCCGACGCGCCAGACGAAAAACGCCCCATACATTATCATATTCATTTTCATAAATGATTACTTCATCAATACTGGAGAATAACCTGTAAATATCGGCCACCCATGGTTTGGCTAGTACCGCTATATACGCCCGGGGATATGTCGCCCGGATGGATTCAACCGCCGGTATTGTTAGAATAGCATCGCCAATCCAGTTGGTTCCTCTGATCAGGATTTTATTGATACCTTCCCGCGGCAATTTTTTATTAATTTTCATCTTCAAGCAGGTCAACCTCTTTGCTTAGGAGCCGTTACGAAATCACCACCCATGTGAGTCTTGTGACCTCGCGCCACCTTCATGTGTTTAGGTTATCAGATTTTGGCAAGACCAAATTATTTTTGCCGGGCAGCTTTGCCTGGCAGAGCTTTGTCTTCCAGCGCTGATGCACCCAGAACCATTGTTCGGGTGACTTACGGATTTTTTCTTCGATGATCTTAGTGAAGTTTTGCGTATTGATCAAGACATCATTATTACGATTGCCGGAACGAATAATTTCCACTTTTTTCCCGATTTCCAGGATATATTTACCATCGGGCAGGCGACGGGTAAAAGAAGGCAGCACAGGTGCAGCGGTATGTAATGCCAGCAAAGCCAGGCCCGATGTCGTGCAGGCCTTGCGGCCAAAGAAATTAACGAATGCTCCATCGTACCAGGCAACGTTTTGATCAATAAGCAAATTGATCGTTGTTCCTTTTTTTAAAAGCCGAATTACCGGCCGCATCGCGTTTTCTTTCGAAAGAGAGATATTGCCGTAGGACGCCCGAACAAGGGTAATGTTGCGCTCCAGAAAGGGACTGTCGAGTATCCGGTAAAGGAAGGCGAATGGTTTTGTTGTCAGGGCCAATGCGGCATTGCCTATTTCCCAGTTACCGAAGTGAGCGCCAAAGAGTAGCACCCCTTTCCCTTCGCTGCAGGCCTCCTGGTAATTTTCCAGTCCCTCAATTGTAATCCACTCACGCAAATTATTCTTGTTTAAATAAGGAATGTCAGCGAATTCGGCTATGACGGTGGCAAAGCTTGCATATGACGCCTTGGCAATTTTTTTGATTTCCCGGATTGGTTTTTCGGGAAATGAACGCATTAAGTTATGAATAGCGATAAGGCGGTGTTTGAGGGAGATATGATAAAAAGCTCCGACCAAAGTCCTGGTAAAAAACCTCCGCAGGCTCAAAGGGACAATTTTTACCAATTTAACGGCAATGCTTTTTTGCACTTTTTATCCTTCTTCAGTCCGGCAGGAACTCCGGCGCAGGAGACTGTGTCGCAATTAATTTTTTGTCATTCCGGGCAAGCGAAGCGCGACGAAGAGCCTGTCCCGTACATGATACTGGGGAATCCAGTATCATTATATCTGGTTCCCGACTTTCGAGACTGTGTCATAATTACCATTTCGTCATTCCGTGCAAGCGTAGCGCGACACGGAATCCAGTATTATCAGTGAGTTCTGGATGCCGATTTTCATCGGCATGACACTATTGATAGCACTTTTGCTATTGCGACACAGTCTC
>JANYAY010000172.1 GCA_025361065.1 Deltaproteobacteria bacterium | reverse complement strand
GGCGGTTCGCGAACCGCCCCTACTACAGCATCAACCATTCATCTGCTTTTTCATGTCGGATACGGAAAATCTATTGAAGGGCAGAAAGATAACTCCGAGTATAACTACTATAATCATTGATAAAAAGTGATAAACAACGGCAAAGGAAAGAGCTTCCGGTTTAGCTATGCCAAAAAGTCCCAGAGCTAAGATGCAGCTGAAATGCCAACTGCCGATGTAGCCGGGCGCCGTGGGAACTGCAATGCCGACAATAAGAATAATCATGACTATAAATGATGCCATTAACGGTAATTTCAGACCAAAAGCCTCGAGTAAGACATAAATGGCTAAAACATCTAAAAGCCAGACAATCGCGGAAAGAAAAAATAAATAGAAGAGCAGTCTGATATTAACGATGCATTGAAAGCCGTCAATAAAGCGATGAATCAATTCATCAATCTTGTTGGCAAATTTCCCCGGTAACTTGCTTAAAATCCGATTGATGATCTTTAAAGCTTTTTCTCTGCGCCAAATCAAGCCTACAATACAACAAAACATTGCCAGCGTCAGAAGGAAAAAAAGAACACTCGATTTAATCATCCAGGAAGGCAGGTCATTGAGGAGTAGAACTATAACGGCAATAGTCAAAACGGAAAAGCTGTCCAATACTCTTTCCACTATTATCGTGCCCAATGCTGACGACATCTTGATGGTGCTTTTTTTAGCGATGAGATATGGCCGGGCCAGTTCTCCGATGCGGGCAGGAATTGCTGCAATTGCTAAAAATCCTACGGAGGTAACGGAAAAAAGCGAAAGCTGATCTATCTTTTCCAGCGGTTGTAAAATAACGCCCCAGCGATAGGAACGCAGCCATTGCATTAAAATCGCAATAATTAAAAAAAGCGCAACGTAGCCAAACTGGATCTTCTTTAAATCATGGACAATATCCTGGAAATTAATTCCTCTTACCGATAAATATACCAGGACAACACTGATGAGAATACCTAAAATAACCTTTTTATTCATTTAATGGCCCGGCCCGAAGTCCTGTTTAAAATTGTTAATTTATGGCCAGGTGTTCGGCAATTTTATCTTGCAGAAGTTGAGATGACAGCTTATTGCCGATAATTCCTACACGAATGGCAACCGTAGTTAATTTTTTAGATTTATAGGTGATATCAAATTGAACTTTTTCGTCATTAATTAATGTTGTAATTTTCCCCTGAGCAATTTCTTTGGCAGGAACAACTTCAACGCCACGCATATCGGCTATAGTTTTTTCGCAGGCATTCCAGACTTTATCAAAGGGTGCATAATAGTCCGTCTTTAATTCGCCGTTAACAAAAAAGTAAGTTCCTGTGCCTGCGCCAACTGCCGCTCCTCCGACAACGAGAAGTCCGCAACCGGAAAAAAGAAAAACTGCAAATAACAAAATAATTATCCAGACATTATTTCTTTTCATATTTCTTCCTCCAGTGATATTCGATGACAAATTTTAAACATATGTTCGCTGCTATTGCAATACCTATTGTGAAACAATACGGATTCACAGGGGGTTGGCATCCTGACTGACCTTTTCAAATTCCCTTAAAAGCTCTTCCTGCTTTTTGCTGAGATTTGTCGGTGTTTGAACAAATATTTCAATAATCTGATCGCCGCGACCATAGCCGCGAAGATGAGGGATGCCTTTGCCCTTCAACCGTAAAGTATTACCGCTTTGTGTGCCTTTAGGGATTTTTATTTTTTCTTTTTCTTCCAGTGTAGGAACTTCAATTATCGTTCCCAATGCAGCTTGAGTAAAAGATATGGGAATACGGCAAATTACGTTGTCATTGGACCGGATAAAAAAATCATGTTCTTCAACGCTCAGAAAAACATACAAATCACCGTCAGGACCGCCCTGATCACCGGCTTCGCCCTCGCCGCGCAAGCGCAATCGGGAGCCTGTCTCCACGCCTGCAGGAATCTTTAACTGAACATTTTTCTTTATTGTTTCTTTGCCCCGCCCATGACAGTGTTTACATGGTTTGGAAATTAATTTTCCGTGACCACCGCAATGGGGGCAGGTAGAACTAATAGTGAATAATCCGTTGGACTGCAGTACCTGACCACGGCCCTGACAGGTGCGGCATGTTTCCGGCTTTGTACCCGGAGCCGCTCCGGTTCCATGGCAATCATGACAAGTGGCAAGCTTTTCCAGAGCAATTGTGGTGGTCAGACCAAAAGCAGCATCAAGAAAGGAAATTTTTAAATCATAACGCAAATCAACGCCGGCGCGGGCCCGAGAGTGGGATCGCCCGCGGGTATTGCCAAAACCGAATGCTTCTTCAAAAATATCGCTGAAATGGGAAAAAACATCTTCAAAACCATTAAATCCCTGAAAACCGGTGTTACTTAAACCTTCATGACCGTAATGGTCATATGTTTCTCTTTTTTGTTTGTCACTTAATACTTCGTAAGCTTCTGCGGCTTCCTTAAAGCGTTCCTCCGCTTTTTTATCTCCCGGATTTCTGTCCGGATGGCATTGCATGGCTATTTTACGATAATTCTTTTTTAATTCTTCATCTGAGGCTGATCGCTCTACACCCAGGATTTCATAGTAGTCCTTTTTTGTCATGAGATTTTTTCGTGTTCCTCCGCTTCCGTAATTTTCGCAAGAGAGTTTAGTAATTCCTCATTATTAGCTTTCTCCAGAGCATGCCGGGCGAAGAGATATTTTTTTAAACCCAGGGCTATCCGTCCGATGTTTTCCCAATCGGCAGTTTTTAATTCCATATTCAGAGCTTTGGCTGCCATCCCGAAAAGCATTACGTCTCCACTTTCGGTGGCGGTATTTTTTATTTTTTGTAACCCTTCAGTGAAATTTGCTTTTTTATAAAAATCCAGTGCATCAGAAAAATTGCCCTCTGCAAAAAAAAGATCACCATACTGCTTAAATGTTTCAGGATCTGTATGATCTACATACAGAATCTTTTGTTTTAGCCGGTAATCAGGTAATTTTTTAATAATCAATTATTCCTCCTTGGGGAAGATAGTAATTAGATAAATTGTACGCAATTTATTAGTAATTTTAGATATGTCAAGTGTAGTCTTCGGCTCATTCCACTAGAAGTTTCAAGGCTTCTTCGTATTTTATCTTGGTGTTTTCTATGATATCAGGCGGTAATTCCGGCGCGGGCGGCTTTTGATTCCAATTAATAGAGAGTAGATAATCTCGGAGGAATTGCTTATCATAACTTTTTTGCGGACGGCCTTCTTTATAGTCTGCACTGGGCCAGAACCGCGATGAATCCGGTGTAAGTAGTTCATCAATCAGGATTAATTCCTGGCCCAGCATGCCAAATTCCATTTTTGTGTCGGCAATAATGATGCCTGCATTTTGGGCAATTATTGCAGCCCTGTTGTATATGGCCAGACTGATTTTTATAATATTATCGGTAAGCTCTTTACCGATAATATCTTCCATTTCTTTTTTTGTAATAGCAGAATCATGCTCACCTTCCGGTGCTTTGGTAGTAGGTGTGAAAATCGGCTGAGGCAGTTTCGATGATTCCCGCAGCCCATCAGGCAGCTTAATGCCGGAGATGGATTTGTTTTTCTGATAATCTTTCCAGCCGGAGCCGCTCAAATAGCCGCGTACGATGCATTCTACGGGCAGCGGATTAGCCTTTTTTACCAGCATGCTCCTGCCTTCCAGGATCTCGCGGTAAGGGGCGCATTCTCCCGGAAAATCTGCAGGATTAATCGATATCAGGTGATTGCCGATGATGTCTTTCATTTTTGCAAACCAGAAGGCCGACATCCGGTTCAAAATTATGCCTTTGCCCGGAATTGGATTGGGCATAATGACATCGAATGCCGAGATACGATCGGTTGCGACGATTAACAAATAATTCTTGACGGCATAAATATCGCGAACCTTACCGCGGCTGACAAAATTTAATTTAGCAAAGTCAGTCTTTTGTAATCCTTTTTTCATAAATCCCGTCTCTCCTCTCATCTGATTGATGGATTGTACTTTTTTTCATGGCCGATGGTGGAAGTCGGAGTCCTGCCATAATTATGGCCGGGCATTACTTTGGTGTCATCGGGCAGGATGAAAAGCTTTTCCTGAATAGATTTATACATTATTTGCCAGGAGCCGCCGGGCAAATCAGTTCTTCCCACAGCTTCAACGAAGAGAGTATCACCGGTAAAGACAAACCCCGGAGTGTAAAGACTCATTCCGCCGGGAGAATGTCCGGGAGTATGAATCACATTAAGACATATATTGCCCACGTCAATTTTATCACCGTCTTTGACCACGCGATCAGGTGGAGGAGATTGTTTGGCTCCGAACATTTTCAGTATCATCGCGGGAGTAGATGTTAACATTACGGCATCGTCTTCATGAACGATAATTTTCGCACCGGTAAGTTTTTGCATTTCGGCATTGCCGCCAATATGGTCAACGTGGCCATGGGTATTGACGATGTAGTTGATGCGCAGTTTATTGTTTTTCGCTTCAGTAATAATTTCTGCGACATTATCAGCGGGGTCAATAACCAAAGCATCACCGGTTATGGGATCTCCAATCAAATAGGCAAAAACAGCCATTTGGCCTACTTGTATTTGTTTAATAAACATGGTATTTTTCACCTCATATTAATCTCTTTTGCTTAGCATTTTTTAGTTTCTTTCGTCAATTTAAATCCGGCAGGGAAAAGAAAAGAATTACCTTCGTTTAAAGATGGCCATACTGGTTTGGCTCTCGCCATGACGGGCCAGCTTCATTTCAGACCTTTGCTTCATGACTTCCCGGCAGGAAAACGGATGGTGAGGGCGTTGCACCATCTTCCGCACGCCTAGTTTCCGGATCTTATTCAAAGACTTTTGATGATTTGAAAAAAAATTATAATTTCTTGCTGATAATTTATGCTATGATTCCGAGATGAAACAAGATCAACGAGAATAAATATCAAACAGGAGGAACCGATCATGTCATTTGATTATTTGCTCTCTAAAGAGCAGTTAGCATTAAAAGAAGAGATACAGGATTTTGTTAAATGGGTCCCCAGGCAGATGATCCTGGATATGGATGCCGATATCATCAAGTTCCCGAAAGAACTCCTAAAAGAAGCCGCACGTCGTAATCTTCTCGGATGCAGGCATCCCAGGGAGTGGGGTGGAAGGGGAATGGATTGGGTGACTAACTGCATGGGTGTTGAAGAGATTGGAACCCTTGGATACGAAATTGCTTGTGTATTCGGTGTTGGCGCAGACCTTGTCTGTGATGCGATTATCCTTCATGGGACGGATGAGCAGAAGGAAAAATATGTAAAACCCCTTCTCCGGGGTGATATCTTCGCCGCAGAATGCCTGACGGAACCGAGAGGCGGTTCGGACTTTTTTGGTGCAACGACAATAGCCGTTGATAAGGGGGACCATTTTCTGCTCAACGGCCAGAAAAGGTTCATTGTCGGCGGCGAAGGGGCTGATTACTTCCTTGTCTATGCCCGTACGGACACGCGTCCGGAAGCTAAACCGCAAAAGTCAATCACCTGTTTCATTGTCGATCGAGGGCCCGGGGTAGAAACCAAATACCTTTATGGTCTTATGGGTTGCCGTGGCGGCGGTACAGCCCGGCTTGTGTTCAAGGATGTCGTTATTCCCAAAGAAAATGTTCTGGGTCAGATTAATGGTGCCTATGCCGTCTTTGAGACTATGATGATTCCCGAGAGACTGGGAACGGCAGCCATGACCATCGGAACAGCGCGGGTAGCGCTGGACGTGGCAACGCATTATACAACACGACGCAAGGCGTTTGGCCAGAAGATCAATCAATTCCAGGGGGTGAGCTTTCAGATCGCCGAGGCCGCTACGCTCCTGGATGCTTCGCGGGCAATGGCCTATGCAACCGCTCGCGCCGTAGATGCGGGCATCGGCATGGATCGAATCCGCAGGATGATTTCCGAGAGTAAAAAGTTCATCACGGAATCTTGCCAGAAGATCGTCCACAACTCAATGCAGGTTGTAGGGGGCATCGGTTATACCAATGTGCTGCCGATAGAGCGGCTGTATCGAGATGTCAGGCTTGCCTCCATCTGGACCGGAACAAGCGAGGTCATGTCCATGATTATTGCTCATGAATGGTACCGTGAATATCAGAACAGAAGGGAACTCAGTGTGCGCAATTTTGATGCTGATGCCCTGGAATCTGATGCCATTGATGAGATTATTTATGAATAACAAATGAGAATTATCAAACATGTCTTAGGAAGGAAGAGGGGAGACAGTTCGGCCAGCGTCTCCCCTCTTTTTACAGAAGGTTATTGAGGTGTTACCTTACCATATAGTGATTCAATGTCGGCCATGTGCTTCTCGAGTATGACCTTTCTCTTCATTTTCAATGTCTGCGTCAGCATGCCGTTTTCTGTCGAGAAGGCTTCGCTGAGGAAAAGAAATTTCTTGGGGATTTCATAACCGCCGTATTTCCCCGCCAGTGAGCCGCAGATTTCCTGGGCAATCATTTCCTGAATGTCTTTGCGCTGGGTAAGAGTTTCGACGTCGGCCGTCAGTTCATGCTTTTCGCCGAATTTTCCCAGTGCGTAAGGATCGGGAACCACAATGCATACGGTGTAAGGTCTGTTGTCTCCATAGATGAGGGCGTTCTGGACCAGGGGAATCAGGGTGATGTCTTCCTCCATCGCTGCGGGAAAGACGAACTTGGCATTTTCGAGTTTGAACTGTTCCTTGATCCGTCCGGTGATGTATAGGAATCCTTCTTCATCGAGGCGCCCCCTGTCGCCGGCGCGGAGGCCCCCGTCCGGTGTCATGACCTCTCTTGTTTGCTCCATCTTGTTGTGATACCCCCGCATGACATTTGGTCCGTACACGATAATTTCCCCATCTTTGGCTCCTTCCTCAACGATGGACTTGTCGATGACGACCTTGACGCCCGGAAGGGGGAGTCCCACGCTGCCTGGGCGGTTGGCGATAGGCGCATTGGCCGAGATGCCGGGAGAAAGCTCCGTCATGCCATATGCTTCATAAAGGGATATACCGATATCGTTAAAAAAGTAGGATATTTCAGGGTTGATGGCGGCTGCCCCCGTGAGGGCCTGTTTGAGACGTCCTCCAAACCGGTCCCGAATTTTCTTAAAAACTATCCTGTCCGCTACACGGTATGTTATTTCATCTGTAATCCTTCCCTTTCCTCCGTTGCGACGGGCTTTGGCGCTCTGGAGTCCCGCAAAAAACAGTTTTTTTGCTACACCGCCCTTCTCGTTCATAGCCGCGTGGAGGCTTTCATAAATCTTGCTGAAGACTCTGGGCACGGCCACCACAAAAGTGGGTCGAACCTGGGCCATATCCGAGACGATGGTGGCCGTGCTGCCCATGATGCCGATCGATCCCCCGATCTTGGTAAAAAAGTAGAGTTCCATAACTTGGCCGAACGAATGGGCCCAGGGAAGAATGTTCAGGCAGCGGTCTTCGCTGGAAAGATGCGGATAGCGTTCCGTTGCCGCCAAGATATTGCTGCAGAAATTCCAATGGGAAATGAGAACGCCTTTGGGATCGCCCGTTGTGCCCGATGTATAAATCAGCCCGGCGATATCATTCTTCTCGGGGGAAACGGGGTTTGCCGGATGGGTGGCCCCTGCCTGTTCCAGTGCCGCCATGGTGTTCTTTCCCTGTCCTTCGATGAGGATGATTTCCTCCAGACTGGGTATGCTGTGGGGGAAATCCTTTACTTTCTCGAGAATGTCGTGCTTGGAAACGAAGAGGACCTTGACGGAGGCATCAGTGACAATGTATTGACATGTCTTGATTAATTCCGATTCATACATGGTCACATACCTTGCACCGAGGCTGTACGTGGCAAATGCTGCAATGACCCATTCCAGTCTGTTGTTGGCGATGATTCCTACGGCATCCCCCCGGCCGATACCCCGCTTAGCAAGCCCACCACGGAGATTCCGGATGCGCCGGTCGACTTCCCTATAGGTGATCCAGTCATAAGCGCCGGTGGAATTGCGTGTCCCGATGTAAGGATTATCGGCATAACGAGATGCGGCTGTTTCCCAGAGAACAACGAGATTATCAATCTGCTGCTGTTGAACCATGATCCTGCAACCTCCTTAATGAACGTGATCCGCAAAAGAATGCGGTCGTGTTGATACAAAAAAAGTTACTGCATTTATATCCGAAAAATGATGACGGGGAGCGACGGTCTCTGGCGCCGGGAAGAAGTCATTCCTCTTTACACCAGGGAAGCCGATAGTTTGGCTTGTGCTTCTTTGGCTTCTTTGACGATGCGTTCGAAGAGCTCGGCGACGGTGGGCTCATCGTGAATCAACCCCTGAACCTGACCGACGGGAAGGAGGCCCCGCTTCAGATCCCCGTACTCCGTCGCCAACTGGAACGCCTTTCCCGCGTTGGCGAAATAGGCAAGTTGCCGGGCCGTTTTCCACCCTGACAGCATGGCGCCGATCATGAGCTTGAAGAAGGGCATGCGGAGCATCTTTGCGATTTCCTGTCCGTTAAAGAAGGCGGCGGGAAGGTCGAGGCCCTTCTTCATGGCCTTTTGAGCCTTATCGGTCTTCATAACGCGACAGAAAATTCCGTCAAAGCGTTTTGAATAAAGCGTATCGTATACGTCCTTTTCAATGGACAATTTTTTGAAATGATCATGGAGAGGACTCTCCTTCGTCGTCATCAGGCGGGTTCCCATGGCAACACCTTCCGCCCCCAGGGCCAGCGCGGCGGCTACACTCCTGCCGTCGGCAAAACCCCCGGCGGCAATCACGGGAATCGTGAGATTATCTTTAAGGTGGGGAATTAAGACAAGGGAGGTGACATCCTCTCCGTGAGCGGCCGCCTCGTTGCCAGTTGCAATGATTGCATCGCAGCCGTAATCCTGGGCTCTCCGGGCGTGATGCAGATTGACGACCGTCGCTACCACTTTCCCTCCATACTTGTGGGCTCCATTCACCAGCCAGTCTCCTTTGCCCAGGGCAAAATTGATCACCGGCACTTTCTCCTCAAGGAGAACCTTGGCATTATCCACCGCTCCGGGAAGCATGAGAGATGCATTCGCTCCGAACGGTTTGTCTGTCAGTTGCCGGATCTCCCTGATGGCTCCCCTCGTCTGCTCGCTGTTCAACGGCCCCGTTGCCAGGATGCCCAGTCCCCCGGCGTTCGATACCGCCGCCACCATGTTCGGAACACTGATCCAGCTCATGCCCGAAAGAATAATTGGATACTCAATCTCAAATAACTCTGTGATTCTTGTTTTCATGATGCCTCCCTGCTGATTCTTGCGTAATGTCAAAATTTCTTTAATATTTTCATTGAAACATCTATATTATTAAGCTGTTATCAGAAGAAAGTTTCCCTCCCCCATGTGAGAGTTATCCATAGCCATGCCTGCGGCCCATCTAGAGCCAGGCAGGTAC
>JANYAY010000130.1 GCA_025361065.1 Deltaproteobacteria bacterium | reverse complement strand
AAAAATTTTGGGGACAACAAAGCGTATTATTCAATATAAAATTACCAAACTGGGAATTAATCCGAAGCTTTTCCGCAAAAACAATAATAACAACGATGCTGCTGCTGATTAGACTTGATGCCCGCGCAGGCGAGAATATATAACATGCTTAAATAACTGGATTATCGCCTGCGCGGGAATGACAAAAAGGGGCCAAAATTGACTTTTTACGAGACCATCAAATTTTAATTATTTGAAAAAACAGATCATTTCTTGCGCCACTACATCAGAGATGAATCTCAAATTCTTTCCCTGGACATTGTAAACACCAACGACATCGGCATATTTTCGATCTTCCGGAACAAGAACTTCCAGCAAATTCGACGTTTCCTGCATCCATTGAGTGTTAAAAATCACTTTTTCATTGTCCGGATAAATTGCCATATAAAATATATCCATTTCCACAAGGTCCTGGAAGAAATGTGTGCCGAAGGACAATTCCGGTATCAAACTTCCTTCTTTGTAAACAATTTCGGCAATTGCCGCGATATTATCTATTTCAGAAAAAGTGACAGGTACTCCCATCGCCGGTGTTGTTGTTCCCCAGCGTCCCGGCCCCAAAAGAATCGTCGGCATTTCATCGCGTTTATTGATCGTCTTGTTTATTTTACCTACCAACCGGGCAATATTGTACTTATCCGATAGCGGAAGTTTTGAGTATTTCTGGGGATCGATATAAACGATTCTTGAAAAATTTTCGTGAACACCGCCTCCCATGAAGTTACCCTGCTGCCGCAGAAAGATTTTACTTTCATCAATCTTGTCAGGAATTGCAATCCTTTTGTAGTGGCCTCTGGTCTGAAACGGTCGGCACTGAAGAAGGTTTATTTGAAGATTTCCCTCGGCGTTGAAATTCGCTGTAAATTCAATATCAACCGGATAATTATATATTTTTTCTAATTGTTTTAGCATTTTGGACATAAGCTCCGGAAATGTTGTGGAAGAGAGCAACTCATCAAAGGTGAGGATCCATGCTTCTGCGTTTTTGCCTGTGGCTTTCATCCGCTCTGTGGCATCGATATCACGAGTGCCGATAAGGTCCAGATGTTGTTCCAGGTCATCTTTGAGCACCTCCTCCATCGATAATGACTGAAAGCGATTTTCATCCAGATTCAGGACATCAACGCTGTGTTGTGAAAAACGCCCGGCGTCTTCCTGTTTGGCGTATGGTTTGATCAGTGGTGCATCCAAAGCGACAATGCACGGATAATCATTTTCCACCCGATTGACCGCTCTTGTTCCCAGTCCAAATACCAGCCGGAGCATTCCCGCCTTGGGATCGATTCCTTTTTGCCAGACAAAGGTATTATAGGACAAGCCGACACCGGCTAATTCAGGGAAATAATATTTTTTGCGGTAAGAGCCGGAAACACGCTGTACCAGAAGTGCCATCTGTTCGTCTTGCTGATCCAAACCCCGCTGCAGACGATAGGTCAGCGCGTCGACATTCATGGTGCTGGCGAATATTTTTCGGACTGCTTCCTCAAACTTTTCATAACGCTCTTCCGGTGTTCCCTGATTGGCGCAGAAATAAGTTTCATATTTTCCGGCAAAAGTATTACCAAAAGCATCTTCCAGAAGACTGCTGGAACGCACGATGATGGGTGATTGCCCGAAATATTCGAGCATCAATTGAAAACGCTCCTGCACTTCTTCCGGGAACTTACCTTTGAGCATTTTTTTCTTTAGTTCCAGGGCACTTTCAAAATATCGTTCTTTGGTTTTGTGGGCCATGAAATCACTCCACCAGCCGTTTTGAACGATATACGAATAAAAGACGTCCGATCCGACATAAAATGAATCATGCAATTCCAGATGGAGAGACCAATTTGTAGAAGTATCTTGTCTTAAAATGTTGCGGGCAAGCAGCATACCGGTGGATTTGCCACCAATAAATCCCGTTCCAATCAGCCGCTCCTTAATTTCGATTAGATCTTCCAATGTAAAATATTGCTTCACCAGACCGAGAATTCTTTTTTCTCTTCCAATCAAGACACAGGAGAGTTGCTCGAGTATTTTGTTTTTAGCATCGTCATCCTGCTCTCTATCCAGAATGTCTTTTGCCTGCATGAACATGCGATCCCAATAGTCCAGATTTCTCTCGGCAGTGTTGACTGCCGTTTGAGTCAGATAGGAAAACAGGTTCGAGGCGTCGGCGCTATTCATAATCGGAACAAATTCGCCTTTATCCATCATGTGCGGCAGAAACATCGTTGGCGAATAGCGTTGCCAGGCTTTAAGTGGATGGACATACAGCTTCCCTTGAAAGCTGTAAACATCCAGAAGCACTTGGGTAGTTTCCCGAATACGGGCGATAGTTTTAAAGGAATGACTGTTGCGCAGGATGGAAAAGTAAGCGACTGTATTTAAATCAAAAAGATAAGGACAAGTAATTACAAAGAAGTTGCCGATCATCAAATCGGTCGCCCAGGCTAAAAGCAGATCGGAGAGGCAATCAAACACATAAAAAACGTCGCGGCCTTCCTGCCTGATGATATTATGAACTTCTCTGGAGAAAGATTCAAAGCCGGTATTAGCGTCAAGCTGATATACAACAATTTTGTCTGATGCTTCCAGAAGTGGCGGATGCTTGGCAAAACGCATATAAACAACGTGCATTCCCCGCTCCAGGGCAGTTTTGATGTAGGGGTTGATAAATATTTTGTAATCTTCAATATCTTCAACCTGAAATACAACATTGTCACCCATTTGCAGGTAGTTAAGCGTTTTGTCCAACCCTTTAATACCTGTACTGACGCTGGATATGTTGACCATAAAAGCACCGAGACCTTTGCACAACTCGTTTGATTATCGGTTTGCATTATCAGTTCTTTATCTCTTATTCTCTGTTGTAAATTTGTGGTAATGTAAGGCTAATATATTGACATTATTATAATTATTACTTGACAAGCCCTTATTTTTATGGCATATTTCCTTCAAATTAAACCTTTTGGAGGAATCATGGGCTTCAAGAATATGAAAACCAACTTTACCTTCGCTGATATATCCCTCTCGAACTCTATGGAAAAGAATCGGGCTATCAAAAGAATGGAACTGATCAACGTTACCGTCGACTGGTCCAGAATTGAAACCCTGCTTTTGAGAAACTACCCGGTCGGCAAGAGCTTTGAGGGAAACGATGCCTATCCGCCTCTTCTCCTTATGAAATGCCTT
>JANYAY010000115.1 GCA_025361065.1 Deltaproteobacteria bacterium | reverse complement strand
CCTTTCAGTGACGAACAGGAAATCATCCAGCAGTTTGTTTATGATCTCTATAAATACGAATATCTCGTTTTAATTAAAGGAGGGGAATAATGAAGAAAAACATTACAACTATTTTTTTTGCAGCGTTGATTTTTTTATTTCTTTCAGCGGTAAATAGCTGGGCGTTTCGCTGTGGTTCCGGCCTGGTAAGCACCGGCGACAGCAAGACCCAAGTTCAGGTCACTTGCGGAAAACCAACCTCTAAAGAAACGTCCTGTGAAAACCGGCAGGAATACACGACTACTGACAAATCGGGCAAAATCAAGAAAGTGAAGAAGTGCAGTCAGAAATTGGAAGTATGGCATTACAACTGCGGCGATAATGACTTTATCTATAAACTTACCTTCGAAAACGGCATCCTGAAAAAAGAAGATACGGAGGGACGAGGGAAAGGAAAATCCGATTGTATGGGCAAGTAAAGGGGATCATGGCTGTAGGACGAAGTATTCTTGATAGTAGATATAAAGATCGACTGTAAGACTTTGCTTCCTGTAACACACACATCGTCAAACTTGGTGAAAATACAAGACTTCAAACCGTTATAAATAATGTTCTTTTAATCCATAATTGTGATATGGATGATGGAAATATTGATGTATAGATGTGAGTTTCTGGAACCAACGGATGTATGGTTTAGATAATGTGGCACCGTCGGGAAACCAAATGTCTAATGGAGAAAACAAATTCTACCTGCTTACTATTGTATCTGAGGAAATGTTGGTTATGAAGAAAACATTTACACTAATGGCAATTCTTGCTCTTTTAATAATGCTGTCAGCATGTGCCACTGTTTCTTCGCTGGGAAGAGCAGCAAAGAGTGGTGATATAAAAAAAGTAGAGGCCCTTTTAAAAGAAGGCGCCGATGTAAATGCGGTTGTAACACCTGGCCTTTCACCATTACATGAAGCAATATTTAATGATGCCTCTTTAGATATCGTCCGTCTTTTGCTTGATAAAGGCGCTGATGTAAATAAAAAAAGTTGTGGTGATGGGTGGGCGGGCAGTTGTAATTGTTCGACGCCTCTATACATCGCTGCCTGTAAAGGAAATGTTAAGATGGTGAAACTCCTGCTTGAATATGGCGCGGATGTGTCTCTTGTTCATTATGATAAAAAGACCCCTTTACAAATAGCTCAAGAACAGGGTTCAACATCAGTTGTCCGCATGCTTAAAGAAGCAGAGGAAAAGCAGAATAAAATACTTTATGCAAATAGCGATAAAGCTGTTTTGCCGGCTGACAAAGCCCCCTCTGTTTCTCTTCTTAAATCCGACGTTGACGATTTACCGACAATAAAGGCGAAACCCAACAAAAACGCCTACGCCATTGTTATCGGCATTGAAGACTACCGCCAAAAACTTCCCAAGGCTGATTATGCGGTAGCTGACGCAAGGACAGTTACTGAGTATCTAATAAAGGTGATGGGATATCCGGAAGAGAACATCGTGACTCTGACGAATGAACATGCAACCAAAAGCGACTTTGAGAAATACTTTGAAAAATGGATTTCTAATAATGCAGAAAAGGATAGCACAATCTTTATCTACTATTCCGGACATGGCGCGCCGAATACAAAGACTGGCGATGCCTACCTCGTACCTTATGACGGAGACCCGTCATTCATTGAACAGACAGGCTATCCATTGAAGAAACTCTATGAATCACTCAACAAACTTCAGGTAAAAGAAATTATTGTTGCACTTGACTCATGTTTTTCAGGCGCAGGTGGCAGGTCGTTGATTGCCAAGGGTTCACGGCCTTTGGTTATGAATCTCCAGAGCAACATGATTATGTCAAAGAACATGACTGTCCTGTCTGCCTCCTCCGGCGACCAGACCAGTTCGACTTATGACGAGAAGGGGCACGGGTTGTTCACATACTTTCTGCTCAAAGGAATAAAAAACGAAGATGTTGTCAAGCAGGACGGTTCCATTGCTATTAGCGACTTATTCAATTACATGAAACCCCAAGTGGAGCGTATTGCCAGAAAGCAATACAATAACGAACAAACTCCACAGTTGATCGGGGCAAAAAAGAATTAGGGATGCTTTTTCGCACAACATTATAAATAAAGTTTTCTTTTATTAATCTGCAATTACGTCAACAAAGGCACTTTGTTTGCAAGTAGTCAGCAAGCACTGCTTCCTGAAAGAAACAAAACGTCAACGTCAAAAAATATTCAATATTTCAATCCGTAATAAACACAATTCGCTCACAGCAACAAACATCGGCACCATAACTCATATTTTGTAGTCAGTCTTTGATTGACAGACAAGAACCTTCTTCATATACTCTCACCATGAAAAAGGAAGTTCTTATCAAAATTGAACACGGGATATTTACGCGGGGATTTTCTGACGAGAAATGCATCCAATGCGGAAAATGTCTTGCCGGATGTCAATACGGAAACTTTACATCAAAACAGGCCGGGGAAATAGTTAAAAAAATTAGGGTAATGCCGCAATGGTATCCGGAACTTAGTTTCTGCATTAGATGCGGCAAGTGTGATCACCGCTGTCCCGTTGGTGCCCATCCCAGTTATTTGATGCGGGAGTGTCTGGAACATAAACGGCAAGCAGAAATTAAAACTCCTTCTTCCATGGCGTATAGTATTAACGGTCTGGGGGTGGAAGGCTGGGGTGCCAATTTCTTTAAGGATGCATACAAAGGCCTTGGCACGGTGGATAAGAGAATCCTCCGCAATTGGGCGACTCCCAAGAAGAACAAAGACATTCTGTGGATCGGTTGTACTGATCGAATGATGCCCCGTGCAGTAGAGGAATCCCATGCCCTTCGAAATATAGCAAAATTCGGAGGCCCTGACGATTGTTGCGGTGTATGGGCTATTCAAGCGGGGCTTTTTGATGAAGGCTACCGAATTGCGAACAGATTCGTGAATCGTATCTTGGAAAACCATTTCGAGCGCCTGGTCGTGGGATGCGGACATTGTCAGAAAGTACTGACCAGTATTATGCCCGAGACTTTAGGCGTGAAAGTTCCGTTCCCTGTCATAAGCATATACGACTATTTCCTCGACATGATAGAAAAAGGTTCCGTCCGTATTACAAAACCTGTGAATATGGACGCTGCCATATCGGATCCATGTTTCGGTTACGAGAACGGAGCTGACTATTTGAATGCCGTACGTCGTCTTGCAACGGCCATAGGCATGAGTATTTCCGAAATGCCGCATAATCGCGAAAACGCCCTTTGTTGCGGATATGGCGGATTACACACTGACGGCAAAATCGCCAACGTCGTAAGAGCGGCTTTGATCAAGCGGAAAGACATGGCCGCAAGTGGGAAAAAACACATTATTAGCTATTGTCCGGGATGCCATCTGGTGAACCATTATTTTCAACCCGGATACAAATCACATTACCTATTGGAAAATGTATTGTTGGCTTTGGGCGATAACGTCACAAAACCATTTTCTACTTTTTACAGGCGTCTTGCCTATCCACATATGGCTTGGAATCTTTTGAGTGTTTCAAAAAGCGCTCTTTTGTAAATCAAGAATGGGATTGATGAGTGTACTCATCGGTCCAATTAATTTGGGGGGCTCCCTTTCTTCCTGTATTCGTTAAATCTGTCTTTATTATAGACATACAAGACTTCAATCGTTAATGTTCAAACACATTTTGCCCTATCGGGGGAAAATCGGGGGAAAAGCCATTAAAAGGAAAAAACAAAACTCAACCTGTAGAATCGAGTAATCTAGTCTATTTAACTCAAAATTAAAAAAATATTTAGAATTTTGTAATACGGCCCATATCCAATTTTTCTATGCCCGCCGCGGCATTAACCATGTGTTCTCTTAATTTTATATCATACTGCATGGTGATGGCAATCTGTTCCATGATGGGCGAACCGCCGCCGTGATAAGATCCATAGGTCATAAACCCGGTATTTGAGGAACAGGTCACTTCCGCAAATAACAGCCAGAACTTTAATTGATCGGCTATAGGAATTTTCGGGTTGCGTTTCAGGTATTTTTCCAGCAATGGTTTCAATTCAGGATTGGCCAGATCGGCTTCATACGGAAATGTCGAAGGCAAACCGCCTGCTATATTGCACAGCATTTCCTGCTCATGGAAAACAGCCTCACCCGTAAGACACCTGCCTACGTTTGCATAGATGGAATTCGGAATATAACTGCCCGGACCATACGGCATTTGGCCTATGCCTGGCACATATATCTCTGGTTTACTCTTGGCCGAAGCTGTAAATCCTGCAGCATAGCCCAATTCGGTAATCATAATTATTTTGGCTAGTATCTCTCTGATATGGGGAGCTTTCGATATCCCGTTATGTCGTGCCGCCAGGGAAGCAAGCCCCAGCAACATATCGCCGATGGCCGGTTTGCATCCCGAGTAGCTGTGACGATGGAAAAGAGCAAAAAGCATAGCAAGGGCACCTCCGTGGACATACTCGCCGCAGAGGAAGACTCTTTCCCATGGAATAAATACATCGTCGAAAATAACATAAGAGTCCGTATATCCTATTTCGGGATTCCCCGTTTTATAGAGAGTTCTTTTACGTATTTTATGAATGTGAACAACCTGTTTTACTCCGTCGTAATCCGCCAGTACCGCAAATGATACCGCGAACTGTTGTTCATCCTGCCCCAGAATTCTTGTCGGAACAACGATAATTTCATCGGCAATAGAAGCTTCGGAAATATGTAGTTTGCAGCCCCTGACCACGATTCCATCACTCTTTTTCTCTACTACTCGTAGATACATATCGGGATCGGTCTGTTCGGACGGCCTCTTGAGACGTTCTCCTTTCATATCGGTCTGAGCGCAACAACCGACCAGATCATTTTTCTGGAAATTTGTAAGCCACTGGAGAAAATTTTTGTGATATTGAGTGCTGCCGTTGTTCTGCTTATCCGCTTCAAAACTTGCCGCGTAGACAGCATTAATCGCATCCGTTCCCATGCAACGCTGAATGCACATTCTGCCTGTTCGGCACAAAGTACGCGTCATATCCTGCTTGTTATGCAAATCCTGCTGGCTCTGATGAATGTGACAGAAGCGATTGATGGTTTCTCCTGTAAGATGTGATTTTACGGTGCATAGATCCTTGAGTTCGGGAATATGAGGAGCATCGAAAGTAAAGCCCATGACATTTAAGGAGGGTAGTTGTTCTTCATCATCCCGGTCAATCTTGCTGCCATTAAAGTAAAGATTCCTTTTCATCTTCCTTAGACCTTCAATGTATTGATCCTTGGTTCTCATCTTTATCTCCTTTCGCGTCAGCAATATTATTGCCCGAAAATTATTTTAAAATTGATTTTTTATAATTAGCTTCTCCTATAAAATATGTTTTTAAAGGTAAGAAAAATATAAGATAAATATATCTGTATGTCAATTCATTAGTAATGATGAACACTTTTCATGCCCGACAAATATCAACACCGCTACTCACTTTTTGAGATCTATATTTCATTGACAGACAAGCGGGGCTACCCTATATTCACCTCCAGTAAATGCAAGTTCTTATTAAACGATGCATATACATCTTGATCCTGAACATATTATCAAACAACATTCTTGACAATTGTCATCTGACAGGATTTGCTAATTAAATTTTTCTGGGAAATAAATGGGTATTACCCTCTCCGGTGAACTTGCAGCGATTGTAACCGCAGTATCATGGACAGTAAGTTCCACCCTTTTTGACCAGATATCAAAGAGGGTAGGTACTTTCGAGGTTAACTATACAAAAGTTTGCCTGGCCCTGATTTTCATCAGCATATATTTGTTTTTTAATGGAAATGGCGTCATCCCTTCATCGATTCCAGCTGATGGATGGATGTGGCTCTCAATTTCTGGACTCATCGGATTCATCATAGGCGATCTGTTTTTATTACAAGCCTTTTTCATGATAGGCGCGCGCATATCAATGGTAGTCTACGCACTTGCTCCCTCTCTGACTGCTGTTGCCGGATATTTTATTTTCGGTGAAGGTATGCCACTACTTGCGATTGCAGGGATGGCCATGACACTCAGCGGCATTGTTCTCGTCGTAACCTCGCGTCCGTCGAATATCGACTATCCGGTAAAAGGCAGGGCTATTGGAGTTCTCTACGCATTCCTTGCGACAATATGCCAGGCCGCCGGCTATCTTTTAAGCAAACAGGGGATGTCTTTCACCGATCCCGTCAGGGCTACTCAGATCAGACTTATCGCTTCAGTCGCGGGATTTACAGTCCTCATGTTTGTTATGCGAAATTACAAGCATGTCCTTTCCGCCGTAAAGGACAGATACGTTCTCCCAAGACTTGTCTCCGCATCTTTTTTTGGGCCGTTTTTCGGAGTAACCCTTTCGATGTACGCTATTAACAATGCGAGCGCGGGAATAGTATCAACGATTATCTCAATGACACCTGTGCTGCTGATCGTTCCTGCTGTATTTATATTGAAAGAGCGGATTACGCTTCTTGAAATCGCAGGCGCTTTACTGGCGGTCGCAGGAAGCGCCCTGTTCTTTTTTTAGACGGAACGAAGGGGTCAAGTCCAATTTATTCTTCATTACAGCAAGTGTGGATTTGTAGCTGTTTTTAGAAAGCAATACTTCCTGTTACACAAGCTGCCAGAGTAATGAAAAATTGCTGATTTGAAGTGGCAAGCACTGTCTGATGTGGTCACGATTTTCTTGACAAACAAGACGGCGTTTCTTATACTTCCCCAACAAAAAGGAAGGTCTTATCAATTATAATATCAATTTCTAGTGCTTAAAAACAAATGATAATTTTACAAGGGTTTCGGAAAATGTGACCAGTAATATTACTATTATTGACGAGATTGCCAGGGCCTCATCTACACAAGCACGGGGAATTGAAGGTATTAATAAAACTGCGGCAGAAATCAATTCACTGGTGACGCAAGAAGCTCATATCCAGAAAACCGGCTAAAGTGGACGGCCTGACACTTATTAATCAGGCAAAATAAATTAAAAGAGGTTGGTGCTTAAATGAAAGATCGTCAGTTAGGCCGTGTCCGTTTTATTTCCGGGGATAATAAGGGGCGATATCCTTTTTGTCATTCAGTATATATTGCAGGAGAAAAAGAGCGCATTGTCATTGATCCCGCATGCAGCCTCGATAAGCTTAAATTATTGCAGCAAAATGAAGGTGTTGACGCCGTCTGGCTTTCCCACTGGCATGAAGATCATTTCGCCTTTTTGTATCTTTTCAGTGATTATCCGGTAAGAATATCTCCGCGCGATTACCCGCCCCTGACAGACATCAATATATTGCTGGATTGGTATGGAGTTATGAGGGAAGACCAGCGCGCTTTCTGGCGCAAAATGATGTTGAATCAATTCCGCTATTCCCCGGTCAATAATGCCCGTTTTTTTAAAGACGGGGAAATTATTGATTGTGGATCGGTTACAGTGGAAGTTCTGGACACTCCGGGACATACTCCCGGCCATTTATCGCTCTTTTTTCGTGAAGAAAAAATTCTTTTTTTGGGAGATTATGACCTGACGTCGTTTGGCCCCTGGTATGGTGATGTTCATTCGGACATTGATGAAACTATTAAATCGATCCGGCATCTCCAAAAAATTCCCGCAAAAATCTGGATTACCAGCCACGAAAAAGGCCTGTTTGAAGAAAATCCGGGCGAATTCTGGCAGCGTTATGAAAACATCATCTATGAACGAGACGGTAAAGTTCTGGAATTTTTAAAACAGCCCAGGACTCTCGAAGAGATAATTGCCGCCTGGCTGATTTACGGCAAGCCCCGCGAGCCGCTTTTTTTCTATGAATTCGGTGAACGAGCACTGGTTACAAAACATCTGCAGTGGTTGGAAAAACAAAACAGGATTATTTTCGATAACAATCATTACTGTCTGATTCAGTAATTTTTATTTCAGCTCGCAGGGGATAACCTGATATCGAGTCGACTTTCGACATTATCAAGGATGAACTCGAGAAAGGCAATTCCGTAAATATTTCCGGATTCGGCAAACGGACTGTCAAATCCAAGAAGGAACACAATGGCAGGAACCCGCAGACTGGTGAGAACATGATCATTGATGCCAGGAAGGTTGTTACGTTTAAACCGTCAATTATATTGATGGATGCTTTAAAGCAATGATCTCAGGTAATGGTCAAGCTCCATACTGTGTTATGCCCAAGTTACAATTTTATATGCAACAGCGGCAGACCCAAATGACGGCGGCCTGTTTCGCCTTTGATCTGAGTTTGTTCACGGACGGTAGATTTGCCTCTACGGCCTCTGCCTAATATTTCAATAAGGTGAGAGCTACCCAGATATAAGGTGTGCTTCCCGAATTTCTGCTTCAGATCATCAGCAACATTGTAAAGATCTCTTATCTTTTCTGCCTGAATCGGATTATCAAAAAGTGAGTATTGATTATTGATGTCTGCTTCCAGATCGAGCAAAACAGCTCCGGTCGCGCGATAAGTATCTTGATGGCAATAACAAGAGTTAAACAGATCATGAATAGTTCCGGAAAATTCCAGCGGACTGGCACATGGTCGTGATAGCTTTACTGTGTTAACTATAAGTGGTTATCATCACCTGTGTTTTAACCTAGCAGTTATTGATAAGTAGGTGTTATAATTGTCAAGACAAGACTTAATTGGAAATTGTCTGTTAAGTCAAATATATGTCAGAACAAGTAAATTCCACTTACGCTTCAAACGGAACTCAGCTCATTTTCCGCAGGTGTCATTGTTTTAAAAAACGCCGGGCAATCTCTTCCGCCGCGGAATAAGGGTCGGCTTTTCTGCTTTTAATTTTTTGAGCTAAACTCCGGAGTTCGCCGCTTTCTTCCAGAGAGTGCACTATCGGTTCTAATATATTAGCCCGTAAGGCATCATTTATTTCCACGATTATTTTACGGTTAATCCGTTCGGCCATCCGCCCGCTGCTCTTCAGATACAGATAATGCGCCTCCAGATTTTTAACCAGTTCTTCAATGCTTTTGGCAAAAGCTTTTGTTTCGTAAACATTGCCCACCATAACAATAGGCGGCCGCCAATCATCCGGAAGAATTGGTGCTGAATTGAGCATCGACATCACTTCAGTCTGCAATTGCTTGGCTCCGGTCCGATCGGCTTTATTGATGGCAAATACATCGGCAATTTCCATAATGCCGGCTTTCATTGTTTGCACTTCATCGCCCATGCCGGGAACGAGCACGACGATGACACTGTGGGCATGATTGATTATATCAATTTCCTGCTGACCGATACCGACTGTTTCGACAATGATTATATTTTTACCCATGGCTTCCATAACGTGAATGGCTTCACCAACAGCATGGGACAGACCGCCCAACGCGCCGCGGGTTGCCAGTGAGCGGACAAAAACATCCTGATCTTCAGCATGGCGCAGCATGCGGATTCTATCGCCTAAGATTGCACCGCCGGAAAACGGACTGGTCGGATCGACAGCCAATACGCCGACAGTTTTATTTCTTTTGCGTAATTCAGTAATCAATGCATCGGTAATTGTGCTTTTGCCGGCGCCGGGTGAGCCTGTTATGCCGATAATAAAAGACTTGCCGGTGTAAGGATAAAGTTTTTTGATCTGAGATTTTGCGGAAGGTATCTTGTCTTCAATATCCCGAATCAGTCGGGAGGCCGAGCGGACATCACCCTTGCAGATTTTTTTTACCGTTTCCATAAAAATATCGCCGATTTTTGGTGAGAATTAAGCCCGGGGTTTAATGTTGGTTCTAATCCATTCGACAATAGAATCAAGTGCTGCTCCGGGAGTAAAGATTGCCTTTATACCCGCTTTGTAAAGAGCGTCGAAATCCTGTTCAGGAATAATGCCGCCACCGATAACTGTTATATCCGCCGCGTCTTTTTCCCTCAATAGTTCCACTACCCGCGGGAAAAGAGCGCGGTGAGCACCGGACAGGCAGCTCAAACCAACCAGATCGACGTCTTCCTGAATAGCCGCGGCAACGATTTGCTCCGGAGTCTGATGGCAGCCTGTGTAAATGACTTCGAAACCGGCATCCCTAAAACAGCGCGCCAGAATGCGGGCGCCGCGATCATGTCCGTCTAGTCCCGGTTTGGCAACCATCACTCTTATTTTTCTGTCCGTCATATGAATAAACTCCTCAAAGGCAACTTCTCTTGATTAACCCCGCGTAGCTGCGCATGCGGGACAAGTTCGACTTACAGATATTACTGCGCTATACTTGCAATATCTGAGTCTCCCTAGTAAAGTCCCGGGTCCCGATACTCTCCGTACACTTCGCGATAAACATCACATATTTCCTGCAGTGTGGCCAGATTTTTTACCGCGGCAATGCAATGCGGCATCACGTTTTCTCCCTTTTTACAGGCATTTTTAATATCATTAAGACTCTGCCCGGTTGCGCGATTGTCACGCCGGCGACGGACATCTTGGAGTCTTTTGATTTGTTCTTCCCCGACTTTTTCATCTATATCCACCAGCGGAATCGTATGCTTGGCATCCGTTGCGTATTTATTCACGCCCACCATAATTTTTTCGCCCGCATCCAGTTGTCTTTGGAACCGATAAGCCGCTTCGGCAATTTCCATTTGCGGGAAACCTTTTTCAATCGCGGCAATCATACCACCCATTTCGTCAATCTTGTGGATGTATTCCCACGCCTTCTCCTCGATTTCGTTGGTCAGAGATTCAATAAAGTAAGAACCGGCCAGCGGATCAATAGTGTTGGCCACACCAGTTTCTTCGGCCAGAATCTGCTGGGTGCGCAGTGCGATTTCCACAGCGTGTTCCGAAGGCAGGCACAGAACTTCATCGAGCGAATTGGTATGCAGGGATTGTGTTCCGCCCAAAATCGCCGCCAGAGCTTCCGTAGTTGTGCGGACAACGTTGTTGTAGGGCTGCTGCGCCGTCAATGAGCATCCCGCCGTTTGAGTGTGAAAACGCAGCCACCACGAACGTGGATTTTTTGCTCCGAAACGTTCCTTTATGATTTTCGCCCACATCCGGCGAGCCGCGCGCATTTTACAGATTTCTTCAAAAAAATCGATGTGGGAATTGAAGAAGAAGGACAGGCGCGGCGCAAAATCATCAACATTCATTCCCTTCCGGCGGACAACATCTTCGACGTATTCAATGCCGTCACGCAGGGTGAAAGCAAGCTCCTGAATCGCTGTTGAACCGGCCTCGCGGATGTGATAACCACTGATGCTGATTGTATTCCAGCGGGGAACATATTTTGTGCCGAATTCCACGGTATCGCTGATCAGCTTTACCGAAGGTTCCGGCGGGCACATAAATGTTTTCTGGGCAATAAATTCCTTGAGCAGGTCATTTTGAATTGTACCGCCGATTTTATTCAGCGGAACTCCTTTAATATCGGCAGCGGCGCAATACATGGCGAAGAGAATTGTTGCCGGAGGATTGATGGTCATGGAAGTTGTAACCTGATCAATGGGAATGTCTTTCATCAGAGCAAGAAAATCTTCCAGCGTATCAATGGCAACGCCGCATTTCCCCACCTCTCCTAATGACTTGGGAGAATCGCTATCGTAGCCCATCAGAGTGGGATAATCGAACGCAGTGCTCAGTCCGGTTTGTCCCTGCTTAAGCAGCATATGCCAGCGCTCGTTGGTATCCTGCGCACTGCCCATGCCCGAAAACATGCGGAATGTCCAGTAACGGCCGCGGTAGCCGGTGGCCTGATTGCCGCGTAAATAGGGATATTCCCCCGGGACGCTGATATCTTCGGTAAAATTGGTATCTTTGATATCTTCCGGAGTATAGAGTCTTTTTATTTCCAGATCGGATACAGTCGAATAACGCACTTTCTGATCAGCAGTTTCCTGAACTGCTTTTTGCACATCTTTATCCCATTTTTCGGTTAGTCTTAAAGATGCTTCCTGTGTTTCTTTTGTGAAATACAAAATTAATTCCCCCGGATATTTAAGTAAGAATTATTTAGCTCTTACGGCTAAAAACGCGAGTAATTATCCTAATAGTTTTATCTCTGTCAAGGAATATTAAACAGTCCCTGAGGTCGGTTGGCAATTATCCCGAGCGTACATCGGGCATAGCTCACTATCCAATGGTTTCAGTCCTTTTTGACAAACGGCGCAATGAGCGAGAAGAATTCACCGGAAAACACCATGATTGTCTGGTTGCGATTCTCCAGATTGATGGCCGCCTCCAGCGAAGGGGCGTCAATATTCTGATCAAGGGCCCGTTTCGTCAGTTTCAGGGAGCCGACACCCTTGGCAATCATGGGCCGGGCATAGGAAAGGGCCGTCTCCAGGAGAGCATCCGTCGTAACGAGCCGGTTTACCAGTCCCATCCTTTCGGCTTCCTCCCCTCTCACTTTTCGACCTGTCAGGAGTATTTCCGACGATCGGGCAACGCCGATTAGCCGGGGCAGAAAATAGGATGATCCCAATTCTCCACCGGTCAGACCAATATTGGCAAATGACGCAACAAAAGACGCCTCCGGTGTGGCCACCCGGATATCACAGGCCAGAGCCAGGGAGAAGCCGCCGCCGGCTGCAGCGCCATTGACGGCGGCTATGACGGGCTGTGGAATCCGCCTCAGTCCCAGAACCAAGGCGGCATAACGTTCCTGGACAAGTCGCAGAAATCTCTCCGGATCGGCGAAGACCTCCGAGTCCCTGTGAGCAACCGCATCATTCAAATCCGCACCGGCGCAGAAACCACGACCGGCCCCCGTAATGATCAGTACCCGGATGGCATCATCCTTGGAAAGAACGGCGAACAGATCGTTGAACTCATCGAGCATCGCCACATTGATCGCATTGAGTTGCTCCGGCCGGTTCAGGGTAACGAGTCCCACCCGGGGCTCAATTTCTTCAATATTGAATGTACGATACGTTTTCACAATGATCTCCTTATACTTTTCACTGCTTTATTCCGACCGGACACCTAAACACTCAGCGCCTGTTTTTATCACCTTACACCTTGTTTTCGCGTTTCTTCATCTCCCTGTCCCGGAGCTCCCGGCGAAGGATTTTCCCGACGGCGCTCTTAGGCAGGGCAGCGATGAATTCAACGAGTTTGGGTACCTTGTAAGGGGCAAGGCGCTCTTTGCAGAAGGCCGTCACCTCTTCTATCGTGATCGTCTGTTCCGGCTTGACGACGACAAAGGTTTTAACCGTCTCGCCGCGGTAGGCGTCGGGCACACCGATCGTGCAAACCTCCAGTATCCTGGGGTGTTCCATGAGGAGTTCGTCGATTTCCTTCGGGTAAATGTTGTAGCCGCTGGCTACGATCAGATCCTTTTTACGATCAACAATCGTTAAGTACCCGTCTTCATCGAGGAAACCAATGTCCCCCGTGTACAGCCAGCCATCCCGGAGGGCAATCGCCGTTTCCTCCGGTCGTTTGTAGTAACCCTTCATGACCTGGGGCCCTTGGAAGCAGATTTCCCCTTCCTCGCCGATCTTCATCTCCTGCTTGCCCGTGAGAAGATCAACGATTTTAAGATCCGTACTGGGCAGAGGCACTCCGACGGTGCCAGGTTTTTCGTTTCCTCCCCACGGAGTCGCTGTGCCCATTGGACAGATCTCGGTCAGACCGTAAACATTGATTATGGGGACATCTTTCAAGGCCTTGAGCTGCTTGATCGTCTCCACGGCCAGGGGAGCCGCGCCGGCCATGAAGCCCTTCAAGAACGAGAAATCGAGATTGCGAAACTTTTCGTTGTTCAAGAGGCCGATGTAAACCGTCGGGACGCCGGGAATCATGCTGGGCTTGAAATTCTCCACGAGATACACGATTGAATCGGGCTCCGGCCGGGGAACAAGAATGTCCGTCCAACCGGCCAGGATACACATATTCTGCATTCCGGTCCAGCCTGCGGAATGGAAGAAGGGGAAAATGGCCAGCATGCTTTCCTCGCCGTCCTTCAGCGCGGGAAGCCATTGCCGGAGCTGCTGCGTGTTGCGGGAAATATTGGCGTGGGTGAGCATCACCCCCTTCGATACCCCGGTCGTGCCGCCCGTATACATCAGAGCGCCCACATCGTCCCATCCGGCCGCATTCGCCACGGGGGCATCGGACTGGGCGTTCAGGAGGTCCATGAACAGATAAACGCCTTCGGTCTGCGCGAATTCCACAGGAGGAAACAGGGGTTTCAGAGCCTCGGGAAGGTAATCGCCGATACGGCAGATGACGACCTGCTCGATCTTCGTCACAGCCTTGAGTTTCATCGCCATGGGGAAAAGCATGTCCAGGGTGATAAGAACCTTCGACTCGGAGTCGTTAAGTTGATAAGCGAGCTCGTGCTCCGTGTACAGGGGGTTGTTCATCACAACGGCCCCGCCGACCCGAAACGTCGCGTAGTCGGCGATAACGATATGGGGAACATTGGGCAGTAGCATGGCCACCTTGTCGCCCTTCGCAATGCCCAGGGCCGTAAGAGCTCGGGTGAAACGGTTGACCAGGGCATCGAGCTCCCGGTAAGTTATTTTCGTCCCCATAAAGATCAACGCGTCACGATCAGGAAAACGCCCGGCCGTCTTCGTCAGGATTTCCGGCATAACCGTCTCATCGAACTTCACCTCCCCCGGCACCCCGGCGGGATAACTCTTATGCCAAATTCTCTCGAAACTCATACTTAACCCTCCTTTTTAAGCCGGCATCTACCGGTCGTTATGCAAAGAATCTGCTTTCTCTTTTCTGCTTCGCCCTTAACCCTTAACCCTTTTCCTTTAACCCTTCTGCTATCTCTAGTCTTTGACCTGTTTCTTCATCTCTCTATCCCGGAGTTCCCGGCGCAGGATTTTACCGACAACGCTCTTGGGCAGGGCGTTGATGAATTCAACGAACTTCGGCACCTTGTAAGCAGCCAGATGCTCCCGGCAGTAGCTGATCACCTCTTCCTCTGTCATCTTCTCCCCTTCCTTCAGAACGACAAAGGCCTTGACCGTTTCTCCCCGATACGCATCGGGAATTCCAATTGCACATGCCTCGGTTATTTTTCCGTGATTAAACAGGACCTCATCTATATCCTTGGGATAGATGTTGTATCCCCCGGACACGATTACGTCTTTTTTCCGGTCGACGATGCGGAAGTATCCTTCTTCGTCCATCACACCAATGTCGCCTGTGTAAAGCCAGCCGTCCCGGAGGGCAATGGCCGTTTCGCCGGCCTTCTTGTAGTAACCAGACATCACCTGAGGACCCTTTATACAGATTTCACCGATCTGGCCGGGCTTCAGATCGGTATTTCCGGTATCCACATCGACGATCTTTAGATCCGTATTGGGGAGCGGCAAACCGACGGAGCCGATCTTCGGTTTCCCCCCCCACGGCGTCGCCGTGGCAAAGGCCACATTTTCGGTCATGCCGTAGTTGTCGTAGACATCCTTTCCGGTCAGTTTCTTCAAGTCCTGAACAGTATCCGCGGCAATCGGGGCCGCCCCGGTGAAAAAGCCCTTGATGAAGGAAAGGTCCATTTTGCGGAATTCCGGGTTGGCGAGGAGGCCGACGAAGATGGAGGCCACGCCGGGCAGAAAATCAGGTTTGAATTTCTTCATGGTTTCGATCAGGATGCCCGGTTCCGGTCGGGGGATAATCGTCGACGTCCAGCCGCTCCAGACTATGAGCTCCTGACTCGCGATATAGCCGGCGGAGTGGAAAATGGGATAGGTTCCCACAATGTGCGCCTCCCCGTCCTTCATGTCGGGGAGCCATGACCGGAAAATCTGTACGACGGACGAGAGGTTCGCCTGGGTCAGCATGGCTCCCTTCGAAACGCCCGTCGTCCCGCCGGTGTAAATCAGAGCCCCGAGATCATCCCAGCGGGAACTGTCCGGCACCGGTGTGGCGGGATATTTCCGGATCAGGTCCATAAATTCATGGACACCTTTCTGCGGCGTCACTTTCCGGTACATGGCCTTTTTCACGAATGGATAGAGCTGCTTCTTTAGAAAGGGGAGATAGTCGTTGATGTGGCAGGTGATGATCGTCTCGACACCTGTATGTGCCTTCAATGCGAGTGCGCGGGGCAGCAGCAGATCCAGCGTGACGATGATCTTCGCATCGCAGTCGTTTAACTGGTAGGCCAGTTCCTGCTCCGTATAGAGAGGGTTGTTCATTGCCGTTACCGCCCCGAGCCGATGGACGGCATGATTGGCGATGATGAGCTGAGGAAGATTGGGCAGAAGCATCCCCACCTTGTCCCCTGCCTTCACACCCAGGTCGATCAGGGCATTCGCGAAACGGTTCACTAGCGTATCGAGTTCGCGATAAGTGATCCGCCGACCCATGAAGATAAAGCCGATGTTGTCGGGAAACTTCTTCGCGGTCCGGATCAGGGCATCCCCAACGGTGATCTTCTGAATCGCGATTTCCGGGAAGACTCCGGCTGCGTACGATTTGTGCCATACTCTCTCAAAAGCCATCTTCAGCAACCTCCTTTCTACATTTTGCCGCTATCACGATGTTGGCGAATATTTACGCATGACTCAAACATGGTCAATGTCCCGCTCACTTATGATGCGAAACTTTCATCGGGGATCTCGATCATGGAAAGATCCCCGCTCTTGATCGCCTTCACTGCCGCGTCCACTTCCGGCAGGACGTGCGAGATGAAGTACCTGGCGGCGGCGACCTTACCGATATAGAAGGCCGCATCGGCGTTCTCCTTGGCTAGTGCGTTTTGCTCCTGGACATCGGCCGGATCGATCCCCTTTCCGGATGATATTTCTTGCAACTTTTCCTGGGCTACCCCTGCTTCCCACAAAAGCATCCAGGCCATCACCACCTTGCCCATCATCATCAGGAAGGGATAGGCGTTGCCTATGGGAATCATAAACTTCCCCGCCTTGGCACTGCCGGCAAAGTACATCGCCATTTCCGCCAGCGTGTTCACCGCCTGTTGAACTTTGTCCGCCAGCTCTTTGAGGGCCGTATTCCCTTTATAGGCCTCCACTGTCGCATTCATTTCACCCAGGAGGCTCATGAAGTACATCCCCTTCTTCAAGCCCATTTTTCTGCCTACGAGATCTAAAGCCTGGATGCCGTTCGCCCCTTCGTAAATCGAGGCGATCTTGACGTCCCGCAGGAACTGCTCCACCGGATACTCGGCGCAGTAGCCATAGCCGCCATAGATCTGGATGGCAAGTTCCGTCACCTTGAACGCCATGTCGGAGCAGTAGGCCTTGACGATCGGGGTCAGCACCTCGACGATCCCGTGGTATTTCTCGCGCAGGTTATCATCAGCTGAGGCATGCGCCCGGTCTTCGCAAAAGGCCGTATAGTACGTCAGCGCCCGGAAGCCTTCCACATGTGCCTTCATCCACAGCAGCATCCGGCGAACATCGGCGTGCTGGATGATCGGTACCCGCGGCGCATTGGGGTTCTTCATTTCCAGGAGCGATGATCCCTGAAGACGTTCCTTCGCATAGTTGAGGGCGTGGAGATAGGCAATGCCGCTCAGCGCCAGCGATTGGACGCCTACACCGATACGGGCTTCGTTCATCAGTTGGAACATCACCTTCATTCCCTGACGCTCTTCCCCCAGCAGTTCGGCATAGCAGTCGCCGTTGTCCCCCATGTTCATCACACATGTGGCACTCCCGTGCAGTCCCATTTTCTCTTCAATGGCGCCGATCGTGTAATCGTTCCGGCGTCCCAATGACCCGTCATCGTTCACGAGATATTTGGGGACGAGGAAAATGGAGATACCGCCCGTCCCCGCGGTATCGCCCTCGATCCGGGCCAGGACGGGGTGGACAATGTTGGAGACCAGATCATGGTCGGCGGCGGTAATAAACTGCTTTGTACCCTGCAGACGGAATGTCCCGTCGGGATGCCGGACGGCCTTCGTTTTCAGATTCCCCACGTCGGTACCGGCCCCCGGCTCGGTCAGGGCCATCGTGCCACCCCATTCACAGGCGTACATCCTGTCCATATACTTGCGCTTCTGAACCTCCGTGCCATAGACCTCAATCAGGTGAGCAGCCCCTTCCATGAGATACGGATAACACAGCAGGCCGAAGTTGTGGATGAACCATTCCCGGGCCGCAGAGGATATGACCAGCGGAAACCCCTGGCCACCAGCCTCTGGCGAGACGCTCATCGTACTCCAGCCGCCTTCCTTGTAGAGCTGATAGGGCCGATGGAAGCAGGAGGGAACCTTCACCTCGCCGTTTTCCAGTTTACAGCCGACCCGATCCCCCTCCGCCATCGCAGGGAAGATCACTTCCGTGCCGAATTTTTCACCTTCCGCCAGAACCATATCAAAAGTCTCACGCGAAAAATCAGCATATTTCGCTGTCTGGCAAAGGTCCTCGATCTTGAGCAACTCGTAAAGAACGAACTTCTGATCTCTTACGTCAACAATCAAACTGGCCATCTCCTTCTCCTCTCCTTAATGCTATTATTCAGGGTGTTTACATGCCGTTGCAAGTGTGTTCGCAGATCTGATCTATTGCGCTGCTATTTTTCCGGCTGCTGTCAAATGCCACCGCTATCGATAAGGCCTTTGCAGCCTGGAATAACGATTTTTATTGAGGCCAAAACTTTACATACCGGTCCCGCTTTACGAATAACATCGGCGCGGGGCCGGTATGTTGAACTTTAAACGTTTTAAGATGTTGCGATTTTCTTTTTGAGATCTTCCCGCAATACATTTTTCAGGACTTTTCCCACTGGATTACGGGGAATCGCATCGATGATTTCAATCCTCTCGGGAATTTTATAGACCGCAATTCCTGATTCCTTCATAAAGGTTCCCACATCCTCAAGACTTACCGATTGACCCTCCCTCGGAACGACATAGACACAGACCTTTTCCCCCATCGCCTCATCCGGCATCGATATGGCAGCGACCTCCAGGATCTTCGGATGTCCGAGGAGCATGTTTTCCACCTCCTGAGCACTGATATTAAAGCCGCCACGGATGATGATATCTTTTGTACGGTCAAAGAATCCCACGCAATCATTCTTCTTTATCTGGAACAAATCACCCGTGTTGAAAAACCCGTCCTTGTCGAACACCTTGGCCGTAATATCGGGACGCTTGAAATATCCGGGAATGACGCTCGGCCCCTTGTAAAACAACTCGCCAATATCACCTTCCTGCGTGAGTTCCTTCCCTGTCAGCGGATCGATCACTTTCATCGCAACAAAGCGCAGCTTGTCCGTTGCTCCTGTCCAATGTGATCCCGGTTTTCCGTAATGGGGAAAGTTGTCGATACGCATTTCCATATCGGGGATGTTATAAGCTCCTGCGATATTTCCCGTTCCTTCGTTTTGTCCCCAGATATTTCCAAATTCGATGCCCCATCGCCGTTTTAACTCCTGGACTGACCACAGAGACGGTGGCGCCGAGCCGAGCGTAATTGCCCTCATTTTGCTGAGATCAAACTTGTCAACCTGAGGATGCTTCAATATTGCGTTGATAACAGCCGGCACGAGGAGCGTGTAGTGAATCTCCTCTGTGATGAGCTGCAAAATGAAAGTGGGTCCGTCAAAGGGATGATGGAGAACAAGCTTTCCTCCGCCCTTGAGCCATTCGACATAAACCGTTCCAATGGATGCCATGTTCACAAGAGGACCCGCCGTAATCAGATTATCCCCGGCTTTGACCGGTGCAGCTTCCAGACACAAGGATGCTAAATACAACCAGTTGTTGTGACTCAGCGGGCAGCCTTTGGGTTGCGCCTCCGTGCCGGAAGACCAGCAGAGGGTGAAGACATCATTAGCATCGATACGGATATTATCCAGCCTTCCCGTTACCGGACCTTTTGCCATTTCTGTGATGTCTGTAAGTGTAATAATTGATTTTATCGAGGGAGCGGAAGATTGAAGTAGTGTCACCATTTCCCGGTGATTGAAACCGCCGAAGGAATCAACGGTAATTACAGCCACGGCATTAGTCATGGACGCTATGAACTGCAACTCGGAAATTCGCCATTGCATGGGCATGGGTGAAATCAGCGCACCGGTGCGGGTGATGGCCAGATAAAGCATAGCCAGTTCCCATATATTAGGAAGCTGGACCATGATAATGTCGTCCTTCTTGATGCCTTTGGCCAGCAGACCTTCCGCCACGGCGTCAACGGCTTTATCCAATTCCCGGTAGGTCAATCTTTCCGGTTTGGTTCCCACCAGAGCTTCCCTGTTGAGCGGGTCCACAAGGCAGATTTTTTCGGGATCGGCCAAAACATGTTCCTTGAAGTAATCAATGAAAGTTTTATCACTCCAAGCCCCTGCGTCCGTCCAATACCGGATCATTTTTTCTGATGCTAGAATCATGGCATTCCTCCTCTTTTTTATTTTTACCGTATCCGCGAGGAGTATTTCCCCTCAACATACAATAAATACGGGGTCAAACATTCAAAAGAAATAGAAATATTTTGAGCTGCCGTTACTTAAGGTTTGATGATTCTGTTTCCGACCTCCTTTTCCGCTACTATTTGACGCAATTGGATTTACTGATATATGTTACAGCTTTTTCATATTTTTCTCATCTGCCATACGCCCTGGATAAGACAACAGACCTGTCCTGATTGATCCTTTACCTCCAGATCCATCTTCCAGTCGGCTTTCCCTTTTTCATCCGCCTCTTTCTGCACAGCCTCAACCGCTTCCGCACTCAGCGACGCCTCCACGGTTACATCCGTTGTGGCGGGACGGCGATACTGAATCGACATGCTTTTAACAATGGGATAATATTTTGTGTGATCAAAAGAAGCAACAAACATGGGGCCACCCAGATATTCACCAACAGTGAAGAGAGAACCGGCATACATGGTTCCGATATGGTTGGTATTGGGCGCAAGAGGCAAGACAACTTTGACATGGCGATCCCGCATTTCCTCGATACGTATACCCATTGCCTTAATGATTGAAATCATTCCTTCGAGCATCGGTATATGTTCCTTGAATTTTTCAGCTATCATTATTCTGATCCTCATCAATAACGAGATATTTTCACTGCATTGAAGCGTTTTTCCTTCACGGCAAATAAGGTATAACAGTCACCCCCTAGGGCAGTGCCGCAACAAAAGTCCCCGTTATTTTAACAGCTCCGAGACCATCGGCTGCCTGTATTTCGCAACGAATACGTTTCTCACCGGCCTCTTCGAACTTCTCCACAACCTTGCCGGTTACGGTAATCGTCGCCCGCTGTTTGGTGTTTTCAAAATCGTGCAGATCGACGGGCTCGGTCATGCCGGCAAAACGGACGCCGAATTTCCGGATATACTTGTCATCGATCCATTCCGTTACGGCTCGTCCGGTAATCCCCATGATGAGCATCCCGTGGGAAATCACCCGCGGCATCCCGAATATCTTGACGAAGGTATCGTCGTGATGCAGGGGATTGAAGTCTCCCGAAGCACCGGCATAGCGCACCATATGGGTGCGGGTGACGGGATCCGACGTAAATATGGGCATTGCGTCGCCAACGTTTATACTATTGTAAGTGATTACTGTCGTCATTGTTCCCTCCTATCTCTCTACTAAGGTCGTACGGGCTCGGATCACCAGCTCTCCGCGCTGATTCTTGATTTCCGTCTCCAGGACGGTAAACTCCATGAACTTTCCGGGTTTGTCTTTTTTCTCCTTGTCGTACATATTGACGACCTTGCTTTGTCCCTTCATGATATCTCCGGGATGAATGGGAGTCAGGTACTCATATTCCTCCTCGCCGTGCAGCAACCGTCCCAGATTGATGCCGAGGGCCTGCAATATGGGCATCAACCCTCCCCCGCCCCAAAGAGCAAAACAAGTCTGAAATGTAGGCGGAGGAACGATGTCTCCGTATCCGGCCGCCTTTGCCGCTGCAGAATCCCAATAAATGGGTTTCACCTGGTCTTTGCTCTCCTTCTGGGAGATGGCCATGGCGAATTCGGCAATCTTTCCCTTTTCCACCTCGAAGGTGTAGGGGGGAAACTCCGTCCCTATTTTTGTTTTGTCTGCCATAATTCCCTCCTGTTAATATTAAGAAATTGACTGAATTGTTTTTTACTTCCCTGTAAAATGGGGTGGACGTTTTTCTAGAAAGGCCGTCACTGCCTCCATCATATCATCGCTCGGTACGGCGGCAGCGTTCTTCTGGGCCACATAATCGAGGCTCGGAAAGATGCCGTTGTCCCTGGTGTAGTGAATGACTTCTTTGACCCCCTGAACTGCCAGAGGGGGATTCGCCGCAATCTCTTCTGCCAACGCTCGGGCGCCGTCGTAAAGGGTCTCGCGGTCATCGTAGATCCTGTTAACAAACCCGATCCGGAAGGCCTCTTCGGCCGTAAAATCGCGTCCCGTCAGTGCCAGTTCACGAAAAAGGCCCTGTCCGACAATTGTGGGAAACCTCTGGAGGGTGCCCACATCGGCGATGATCCCGATCCGAGTTTCCCGGATCGAAAAGATGGCATCACGGGAAGCCAAACGAATGTCACAGGCACTGGTCAGGTCAATACCGCCGCCGACACAATGTCCATGGATCGCGGCAATAACCGGTTTCCGGCAACGCTCAACGGCACTGATATTATCCTGTAATCGCTTGATCCAGCGCTTCATGTCTTCGCGCTGCGAGGCCGAACCGTTGCCCAGCATGGCCGCTGCTTCCGTCAGGTCCAGACCGACCGTGAAGCTTTTTCCTTCCGCACGGACAATAACCACGCGTACCTCCGGATCGGCGTCGAATTGTTCGAAGTGTTCCGTCAAGCCCGCAAAAAACTTAAAGCTCATGGTATTGCGCTTCTCTGGCCGGTCAAAAATCAACCAGGCCAGATGTCCATCCTTTTCCACCCGAAACAGAGCCTTGTCAGCCATCTTTCCCCCTTTCTTCGTCAAGAGAATAGTCCTGTTTTCTCAAACCCTTTAACCTCATCCTCTGAGAACCCGATTTCCCTCAGGACATCGTTGTTATGTGTTCCTGCGGCTACACCCGTCCGGCTGTATGCTGGCGGCGTTGCTGAATATTTAATGGGGTGAGCCAACTGACGAACGGTACCGCCATCGGGCAGGGGCACATCTACCACCATGCCTCTGTCCCTGGCCAGATCGCTATTCAGAGCTTCCGTAAGCGAAAGGACTGGCTCCACACAGGCATCAGTGGCGGCAAATACTGCTTCCCATTCCGCTCGTGTTCTGCTCTGAATAATTTCCCGGATATCTTCCTTAACCCTGGCACATTCCGGCGGCATCACGCTGCCGGGAATCAGGTCGGGCCGTTCGATGGCCTGGCAGAAAGCGGCAAAAAACTGCGGTTCCAGACCGCCGAAGCTGAGATATTCGCCATCGGCTGTCTGATAGAAGTCGTAAAGGGAACCCCCGTTCAAGACAAACTCCTCGCGCCCCAATGACTCCCCCGTAACCAGACAGGCAGCTGCCATCATAGCGTTGAAAGCCATGGCGCCGTCGGTCATGGAGATGTCGAGGTGCTGACCAACGCCCTTTTTCTGCCGGTGAATGACAGCGGCAAGTATGGCAATAAGCGAATTGTACGAACCGGACGCCACATCGGCGATCTGCATCGACATCAGCGTCGGCCCCGTATCCCGCCGACCGGCATAGCCCATGAGTCCCGATCGGGCCAGATAATTGATATCATGCCCGGCACGATCCTTCATCGGCCCGGTCTGTCCGTAACCCGTTAGTGAACAGTAGATAAGAGAAGGATGCTTTTCCCGGAGTGCTTCATAGGAAAAGCCGAGCTTCGCCATGACACCTGGTCGGAACTGTTCGATTAAGATGTCATGAGTCATAAGCAGGCGGTCGACAACCTCCCCCGCCCGGGGATCCTTGAGATTGAGAGTCAGAGATCTTTTCCCCCGCCCCATGTAGGCAACTGCGGCGGATAATTTTGTTCCGGGAATGAAGGGCGGCATGTAGCTGGCCAGATCCGGACGGCTTCCCGAGATGACACAGAGAACTTCCGCCCCCAGATCTGCCAGTGTCATCGTTGCAAACGGCCCGGGCAGCAACGTCGTGAAGTCTAGAATTTTCAATCCCGCTAGAGGTCCTGTCATGTCTTCTCCTTATTATTCGACAAGCAGCCGCAGCAAGCTGCTTTTGCTAAAGTCCCATGAATCGGGCAACAATCATTTTCATAATCTCATTAGTACCGGCAAAGATCCGCGTTACGCGGATGTCCCGCCAGGCCCGTGAAATAGGATACTCATCACAATAACCATAACCACCGTGGAGCTGCAGGCAGCGATCCGCTACCCGGTTGGCCATGTCTGTGGTCCAGTACTTGGCCATCGACACTTCGATAACCACCTGCTGTCCCTCCATGTGATCCATAATCAGTTTGTCGATGAAGGTCCGACCCAGCTTGATCTCGGTGGCCATCTCCACAATTTCGAACTGCGAATGCTGAAACTTGGAGATGGGCTTGCCGAATACCTTGCGCTCCTGGCAATATTTGATGGTAACTTCCAGCATGTATTCCGCAGCAGCGACGGCACCGATGGCACAGACTAGGCGTTCCTGCTGCAGCTTCAGCATTAGCTTGATGAATCCGGTGCCCTTTTCGCCCAGGCGGTTGCTCTGGGGAATCCGGCAGTCCGTGAAATACAACTCCGATGTATCCTGGCTGTGCCAGCCGATCTTTTTGATCTGCTTTCCTTTTTCAAATCCCGGCGTTCCGGCCTCGACTACATAGAGATCCACTGCTTTATGAGGGTTGTCCTCGGCTGGATCTCTGGCCGCCACCACACAGAGATCGCAGTTGATCCCGTTGCTGATGAATGTCTTCTGACCGTTCAGGATGATCGAATCGCCATCTTCGACCGCCGTAGTTTTCATCGCCGCCAGATCACTGCCGGTATTGGGCTCCGTCATCGCCACCGCCGTAATGATGTCGCCGGTGACGCATCCGGGGAGGTACTTCTTTTTGTGTTCTTCCGAACCGAACGCAATGATATAAGGAACGATAATGTCGCTGTGGAGCGACGCGGCAAGGCCTGCAAAGTTGCACTTCGTCATCTCTTCGCAGACAATGACGGAATAAAGGAAATCAACGCCGGAACCACCGTATTCCTCCGGAACGCCTGTTCCGAGAAATCCCTGATCGCCCATCTTCTTCCAGATGCTTTTGGGGACTATCCCCGCTTCCTCCCATTCCTCAACATGGGGAACGATCTCCTTATCGAGAAACTTCCGCAAGCTATCGCGAAACATTTTGTGTTCTTCAGTATATTTAATGATGTCCATAAACTGCCTCCTTCAAAGCACTTTAACTCCCGCCAATTTGTGAGCAGGTATAATGCCCCCGGCGTTCCTGAAGCAATCAGTTTGCTTCTCAATCCTTGCGATACATGGTTACTACTACAGCGCCGCCGAGGCCGATATTGTGCTGGAGGCCGATCCTGGCGCCTTCCACCTGGCGGACGCCGGCTTCCCCGCGGAGCTGCCAGACAAGTTCTGCGCACTGGGCAAGGCCCGTGGCACCCAGCGGATGCCCCTTGGAAAGCAGACCTCCTGAAGGGTTAGTAACTACGCGACCGCCGTAGGTATTATCGCCGTCTTCAATGAATTTCTCGGCCGTTCCCTCGGGAGTGAGTCCCAGCCCTTCGTAGGTGATCAGTTCATTAGCGGTGAAACAGTCGTGCAGTTCGACCACATTCACTTCGTTGGGGCCGATTCCTGACTCTTCATAGACATCTTTCGCGGCTGCAGCCGTCATATCGTAGCCAACTATACTCATGGGGCTTCTGTTCTCGAAGGAGCCGGTAAAATCACTATACATGGACTGGGCTGCGATATAGATCGGTTTGCCGATTTTATGTTTCTTGGCGAATTCATCAGAACAGACTATTGCTGCGGCGGCCCCGCAGGTTGGTGGACAGCACTGCAAGCGGGTCAGCGGCGGTGCCTGCTGCGGCGAAGCCAACACTTCCTCCAGCGTCACGAGATTCCTGAAGATAGCTCGCTCATTGTGTTCGGCGTGCTTTCTCGCCTTGACAGTGATCTTGGCAAAAGTTTCATTCTTGGTGCCGTATTTCTGCTGATGCTCAAAACCGGCTCCGCCGAAAAGCATGGCTGCCGGTGCGGATCCCTCCACAGGCGGAATGATTTCGAACAACTTTTCAAAATATGTCTGCATGGGAACGGGGCGGTCATTGAAGACAACTCCCAGTGCGCCGGGGGTCATCTGCTCGAAACCAAGAGCCAGAGCGCACTCAACCACACCGAAGGCAACTGCCTGGCGCGCCAGAAAAAGGGCGTTCGATCCCGTGGAGCAGTTGTTGTTTACGTTGAAGACGGGAATACCCGTCATACCGACTTCATACAAAATCTTCTGGCCGGCACAGCTGTCGGCGTAAACCCATCCCGTATAGGCATGCTGGATTTCCTTGTAATCAACACCGGAATCCTTGAGAGCATCCAGAAGCGCCTCCTTGCCCATTTCCGTATAAGGCCTCAGAGCTTTGGGTGACGTAAATTTTGTCATACCGACACCGATGACATTAACTCTTCTCATTTTTTTTCCTCCATTTTTTAGTTTTAAACAGCGGTTGCCGCTATCCTTGCTTATCTTTTATCGCTCCAATGATCCGCGGCAGGAACTGCCTATTACTTACGGAATCATCAAACATACATGAGGAGAGATTATAAATTCACCCCCCGGAATATTGTTCTTACTGGAGAAGCGGCATCACATATTCGAAGGAATCGGCTACGCTGCCCAGTGGTTTTACTCCGTCCAACCCTTTGATGACATCCCAGTTATCCTGTATTTCTTCCGGTTTAATCGGCCTTATTCCGTCGCCGATGGTAACGCCCTTGGCGCAGACAATAGCCGAGCAAATGAATGCATTAAAACGCGTTTTCCGGCGACGGCGTATTTCGGCTGTCATCTAGAAACGTCACCTTTTCTCGGGCCATCGGCTGAGGTGAAGAGGAAACCCCTTCACCTCTCGCCGTTTCTCAAACGTCGGGATTGATTACTTCCCGTATTTTCCGATGATGGAAATAGCGCACACATTCTGATGGGGGAACCCACCCAGATTGTGCGTCAGACCGTAACGGGGATCCTTCAACTGGCGATCGCCGGCGCGTCCCAGCAGCTGGAGGTACATCTCGTAAATCATCCTGAGCCCCGACGCCCCGATGGGGTGACCAAAACACTTGAGTCCGCCGTCGATCTGGGACGGTGTCTTACCATCACGGTCGTACATACCGTTCAGTGCGTCTTTCCAGGCGTTCCCCGGTTCGGAGATGTGGAGATCTTCATACGTAACGAGTTCCGTGATGGAAAAACAGTCATGAACTTCGATCATGCTGATCTCTTCCTTCGGATTCTTGATCCCGGCTTCCTTATACGCGGCCGTGCTGCACTTGCTCGCCGTGACAAAATGCTCGCCATCCCACTCGTTGAATCCTCCTTCGTACCCGTTGCTGACGGACAGCTGCACGGCCTTAACGGAGATGAGGTCCTTCTTACCGAGCTTCTGGGCAATCTCCGGAGTGGTGACGATGGCGCAGGCCGATCCGTCGGAAACACCGCAACAGTCAAAGAGGCCCAGCGGCCAGGCAATGATCGGCGACGCCATGATCTGATCCATCGACACTGCTTTTCTCAAGTGCGCTTTGGGATTCAGCGCACCGTTTTGGTGGCTTTTCCATGAAACGTGGGCAATAGCCCGTTTGATGTCGTCATTGCTGACCTTGAATTTGGCTCCATAGGCGGAGGCCAACTGGGCGAAAAGCCCCGGGGCTGTGGCATTGGGAAACACCTGCCAGTTGAGTGTCCCCGCCGATGATCCCCACGAGGGAAGACCACCATAACCCGTGTCCTTCAGTTTTTCTACACCCTGAGCCAGACAAATGTCATACGCTCCCGAAGCCACGCCATAGACCGCTCCCCGAAAAGCCTCCGTTCCCGTAGCGCAAAAGTTTTCCACACGGGTAATCGGGATATTGGGAAGCCGGAGCGCCACACCGAGGGAGGTTGCGCTCTTTCCCACATTGATTTCTTCTACGCAGACACCATACCAGGCAGCCTGGATATCATTCTTTTCGATTCCGGCATCGGCAATCGCTTCCTGAAAGGCCTCAACAATGAGTCCTTCAGCCCCTACATCCCATCGCTCTCCAAACCGGCTACACCCCATACCGATGATAGCGACCTTATCTCTTATTCCTGAAGCCATGGACATACCTCCCCATTAATCAAAATTTGAACAGCTTGCCGATGAGCTGAGATTTCATCATGTCGCCGCCGACCTTCAATTTACCCGCGCTGAAGGCCTTCATGCCGTCGAGCCGTCCGGCAATGAGTTCGATGAAATCAACATCGACCATGCCGATGGTTGTTGTGGCTTTGCCGGTTTTGCCGGCCTCTACCTTGCAGGTTCCGTCTTTCACTGCGACCACCCAGTCCCCGCCGGTAGGCCCGGAGATATTAAACTCGAAAGTTACGTCCTTGCCGGCTGCGGCAGCCGCATTGAAGACTGCGGGCATTTTTTCAAAAATCCCCTGGACATCCAGTTCTCCGCCACCTTTGGCAGGTGCTGAACCGCCGGCCGACGGTGGCGTCAGAAAAGTCATGACTGCAGTGTTGAGATCAGCATAATTTGCTGCGCCCGTCATGCTGTTGATTTTATCCCAGTTATCGCGAATGTCTTCCGGCGTTGGAACATGTTCGACATCACCGAGATGCACACCCGGACCCGTCATTACGGCTGCCCTGTTGTAGTAACCGGCAGCAGCATTGAAGATGGCACCCGTATCGGGACACTCTTCCGCACACAGGTAAAGGACGATCCCGGCAATATAATCCGGATTCATCTTCTGGAGCATCTCCGGCGGCATGACATCTTCGGTCAGTCGCGACGCGGCGATCGGGGCAATCGTGTTCACTTTAATATTGTATTTTGCGCCCTCCAGTTTCAGCGTGTTCATAAAACCCACAAGACCCAGCTTTGCCGAACCATAGTTGGTCTGACCGAAATTGCCATACAAACCTGCCGCAGAAGTCGTCATGATGATCCTGCCGAAACCATTGTCCCGCATCACCTGGAATGCGGGCTTGGTTACATTATAGGCACCGTTTAAGTGCACGGAGAGGACAGACGACCAGTTCTCCGGTTCCATCTTGAGTATGCCCTTGTCCCGGAGAATGCCGGCGTTGTTGATGAGGATATCGACCTTACCAAAGGCGTCCACTGCCGTTTTCACGATGTTCGCCCCGCCTTCCACCGTCGCGACGTTGTCATAGTTCGCCACGGCTTCGCCACCCAGGGCCTTGATTTCGTCAACAACCTTGTCCGCGGGCCCTGCGGCACCGTTGCCGGAACCATCCCGGGCGCCGCCAAAGTCGTTCACTACGACCTTCGCTCCGCGCCGGCCCAGCTCCAGGGCATACGCCCGACCCAGGCCGCCGCCGGCACCCGTCACGATAGCCACACGACCATCAAAACGGATCTCGGGAATCCAGTCGGTCCGGGGTACGGCCTTCCAGAAATACTGCGAAAAACCGCGATTAACGTCAACAATCCTTCTACGGAAAGACAGCGTCACCGGCATGCCAACCTTGACATCGCCCAGTTCACAATCGGTGAAGTCGGCCACGAAACGACCGCCGCCCTCGAACTGCACCATCCCGTAAATCGCCGGCGGATCGACCGAGACAGCCAGCAGATCCCCTGTAAATGTCCGGACTCGGGCGGGCTTATCGGCATATTCGTAATCATCCTGAAGGCCAATATGACCGCAAGACGGATTCACGCAGATATCCGCCGGTGGATACTGTGGTGTCCCGCAGACTGTGCATTTCCCGCCGACCATTCCGAGAACCATCTTGCGATTCCGCCAGAGGGCCGTCATAGCCGTCTGGATCGGGGCCTCTGCCCGGATGCCCATTTCCGGCTCAATCAGATCCCGGAACTTCAGGAACTTCATGTAGTTATCTATTGTTTTCTTCTTCGCCAGCGAACCTTTGACCCCGGCGCGCGAGGCGAGTTTGAGGATATTTTCCGTCACCTTAAAGTAAAGGGCGTCACACCCCTGCCCGAAGCCGGCCAGGAGAATGCCATCGCCGGGCTTGGCCGTTTCGAGGGCAGAAATCAACATCAGCAGGGCATGGGCCACGCCGGTCTCGCCGCAGACTTCATGCATTGTATCGACAAGCTTGTCCCCCGTGGCGCCCAGTTTCTTCCCGATGGCGCGCTGCTCGGCCTTGAATATGCACGGGAAGACGAATTTCTGAACATCGTCCATCGTAATACTCAGCTTCTTGAAGAGTCCAGTAACTGCCTCGGGGATAAATTTGGAGTAGCCTTCTTCCCGCAGCCACCTCTCCTCCCAGGTATAATCAAACTGACTCCATGAACCCCTGAAATGGTCGACGAAATCATAGGTGATACTGTAGGAACCTTTGAATTCGGCCACAACGTCCTCATCGCCGACCAGAAGGGAGGCGGCCCCGTCACCGAACCACATCTCATAGAAGGACGTGGGCCGCGTCATGCGTTTATCCGCCGCTGCAACAAGGATACCTTTGCGGTTTCCTGATTTGATGACATCCAGGGCGGTGAGCAGGCCGGTGGTGCCGGCTCTTTGAGAGGATGTAAAATCCGCCGTATTGATGTCGCTGCGCAGATTCAGCGCCGTGGCCATAATCCCCGCGTTCAGACGGTCGGCAAAGGGCAGGGTCGTGGAACAAAGATACCCCGCATCAATCTTCCTTTTATCCTGACCAATCAGGCAATCCCGGGCCGCAGCCACGGCCATAGTCAGACTGTCTTCGTCATAGTTGCACATGGAGCGCTCGCCCTGGGCGATGCTGATAATCGCCGGCGCGAACCAGCCCATCGCCTGGAAGATCGCCATCCGGTCCAGCCTCAGGCGAGGAATATAGGCGCCGTATGAAGTGATTCCGATCATTTTCTTACCTCCTCATTCGTTGCGTTTTTTTTATCAAGCTTGTAAAGGATCATGCTTCTGCCCAGCCTTTCAGCATTAAAATTTGAAGAGCTTTTCCAGAAGCTGCGATTTCATCAGATCGCCTGTTATTTTCAGTTTTCCTGATGTATAGGCTTTCATCGCGTTCATCTTGCCGTTCATCAGATCCAGATAATCACCGGCAGCAATATTCAATGAGCACCCGGGACTTGCATGAAGACCCGCAGAGACACTGCAGGCACCACCTTTGATTTCCGCATACCAGTCACCGCCGCCTTCACCGGTGATGTTGTACTGGAAAACAACATCTACACCGGAGGCCGCAACGGCCTGAAAAGCACCGGGCATCTTATCAAATACTTCCTTGATAGACGTAAAACCGCCTCCGGAGACCACTTCTTTCGTGCCTTCCAGAGCGGACAGCATATCGCCCAGGACGAGATCATTGAGCTGCGCATGTTCCTTGGCGCCATTTAGATTTATGATTTTTGGCCAATTGGCTGAAACTTCCTCGACGGAGGGTATTTTCTTTCCGCCTCCGATGACGATGCCGGGGGATGTCATAATAGCCGCCCGGTTGTAGAAACCTGCGCCGGCATTATATATCCGTCCGGTTTCCGGGCATTCCTCCGAACAGAGATACAGCACAATCGGGGCCACGTATTCCGGTTTTAACTTGTCGAGCATCTCCGGCGGCAGGACATCTTCGGTCAGGCGGGACGCGGCGATCGGGGCAATCGTGTTTACTTTAATATTGTATTTTGCGCCCTCCAGTTTCAGCGTGTTCATAAAACCCACAAGACCCAGCTTTGCCGAACCATAGTTGGTCTGACCGAAATTGCCATACAAACCTGCCGCAGAAGTCGTCATGA
>JANYAY010000113.1 GCA_025361065.1 Deltaproteobacteria bacterium | reverse complement strand
GTGGCTTCTGCGAAAAACGGAGTCCTATTGAAATTAGGGATAGGCTGCGTTTCGACTATCGCATTAAAGGACATGACGTTATTATTTATACCCGGCGTCCACGCTGGAATAATCCCAAAGAATGGATTGAAAGCGATATGGCAAAAATTAAATTCGTGCGCACTTCTAATACATGGCAGTTATTTTGGCAGAGGGCAAATGGGAAATGGGTTAGCTATGAGCCATTTCCCTATAGTAAAAATATCATATCAATTATTGAAGAGATTGAAGCGGATCAACACGGCTGCTTCTTTGGCTAAAAAATAGCATAACGTATAAAGCGATGAATTCGAGCGACGCAGTCGCCTCGATTTCATCGCGGGTTGAACAAGCCTGCTTCACCGGGTTATGACCATGCGATTTAAACGGAGAACAAAGGAGTCCGAAGAGAGGACAAAAGGAAAAGATTTTTGAATCCACAAGCCGGATGACGCAGATGATCGCCATCCGGCTTCTTTATTAAAGCAATGATCTTCAACAAAACAAAGCCCTGAAGTCCTGAAAAAAGGAAGAAAACGGGGAAAAGACAACACATCCCCGATAAGGCCGAAAACAGCCTTTGAAAAATATCCGTCATCGATAAACAATCATCCCGCCAGATACATGATGCCATCAAGGCCCCCTCGACGGTTTCAGAATCGCTGAGACGACCAGAAGCGAACCGCAGCATCGGCAGCGCATCTGTTTGTCTCTTGCTTTAAACTCAATCGCCAGAAAACAGGCCTGTTCCTTTTTTGCAATCGACTTCAGAATCAGCCATTTGAGCTGTTTGAGTAAATGCCCCTGATTGGCGCCCATCAGACCGAAGTAACGGATTTTAACAAAGCCTTTGGGCAAAACATGCTGCAAATAACGCCGGAAGAGCTCCAGAACCTCAAGACCGCAAGTCTTCTTTTCTTTCGTTTCATTATCCTTGTACCGAAAAGAAACCATGCCGTCGTCATGAAGCGTCAGATTCCGCTGATCCGTCATCGCCGTCCGGAAGATGTAAGGCGCAAGATATGAAATCACCTCCCGCCCGTAACCTGCCGCTTCACAATGCACCACCCATTTTTGATCCCAGACTTTCGCCGGAACTTGTTCATAGAGTTCCGGATACCTCTTCAACGCCTTTTGAAACAACGCTTTGAATCGAAGCCCCAAAGGATATACATGTGTCAGAAACTTCTTGTTTTTGAGTTTAATCCAGTTTTTGCGGTTTTTGGACAACCCGACGCCGGGGATAATGTAGTGAATGTGCGGATGATAAAACAACTCCGAAGTCCAAGTTTGCAAGACGCCGAAAAACCCGATGTTTCCCCCGACAAAACGCTTATTGGCGGCCACCTCCTTGAGCGCCCGCGCCGATGCTTCAAAGAAGAGTGAATAACAAAGCGTCTGATGCGAACGAAAGATATCCCGGAATTTCGCAGGCAGCGTAAAAGTGGCAAAGAAATAGGGAACCGGCAGAAGCCGGTCGAATTGCTTTTTCAGCCAGCCTTCGGTTTTATCCCCGCCGCATTTCGGGCAATGGCGGTTATTGCACGAATGATACGCATACTGCTCGGTTTTGCACTTGAGGCAATCATACCGTTTCCCGCCCATGACGGACGTCCGGCATTCCCGGATGTCTCGGAGGGTTTTCCCATGGGACGGCGGCATCCGATCCCCATACCGGTCAAGATACGCCTCCCCGAATGTCTGAAACAGATCGGAGAGCCGCACTTAGATCACATCGCCCATCATCGTGTTAATCGTTGCAATCGCAAAGACCTGGGCCTGGGGCGTCAGATGCGTGTATTTGGCCGTGGTTTTGGGTGAGGTATGTCCCAGGTATTCCTGAATCAGCCGCAAATGGACACCGGCTTCCAGAAGATGCGTGGCATAGGAATGCCGCAAGGTCTGGCAGTGAACCCACTTTTGAATGCCGACTTCCTTCACCACCAGCCTCAGGACATTTTGCACCGATTGAAAAGGCATCGGACGCAAAGCGATAGACGAGCGGTTTTCACCCCGTCCCGGCGCGGGAAAAATCAATGAGGGGTGCCGGTGCGTGAGCCAGTGCTTTCTCAAAACATCCAGCGTAGCCTGCGGCAGCGGAACATAGCGGTCCTTCTTTCCCTTTCCCGCCCGGACATGGATCAGCATGCGGGCGGAATCGATATCTCCGATACAAAGATTCAGTCCTTCCGAGAGGCGCAGGCCCAGGGAGTACAGGGTAAACAGGAAGGCTTTCTGCCTTGGAACGTGAACATGAGATAAGATGCGTTTCACCTCCTCCCGGGATAAAACATCGGGCAGTCGTCTTTCTTTTTGGGGTTTGATGAATTTGAGGGTTTTCCAGTCGGTGTGTTCGAGGATGTGGCTGTAGAAGAAGCGGAAGGCGCTGATGGCTTGTTTGAAGAAAGATTCGGAATAATGTTTCTCGTCCTTCATGGCAATCAGATAACGCCGCATTTCTTCTTCATTGATTTGTTCCGGGGATTTGTTGTAGTATCGCTCAATCTTTTGTAAATGCTTTTCATAAATTTCGATGGTGCGATTAGATTTGCCGGTAAGCTTGAGGTCTTCGTAAAACGTTTGATAATAGTGTGTCATGGGGTTCTCCTTTCGGGTCTTTGAGTTTTTGTTTTGACCGAAACCAAGGAGATACTTCTTGAGGAAAGAAAAACAAGATGGAAACTGCCGTGCACAGCACGGCTTCGTTCAACAAGCACATACAGCCGATCGCTACGCTCCGGCTGATGTTGTCGTTGAACCTGTAGAAAAAGTCCGTTTGGGCACTGAAAACACTTGAACAAGAGCGGCAAACTATTATAGGAATACACATCTGATTTG
>JANYAY010000092.1 GCA_025361065.1 Deltaproteobacteria bacterium | reverse complement strand
TGATCATGGAGCCCGGTATTGACGGTCTGGAGACCTACGAGAGAATACTCAAAATCAGCCCCGGCCAGAAAGCCGTTATCGTCAGCGGTTTTTCCGAAACAGAGCGGGTGGAAAAGGCACAGAAGCTCGGTGCCGGAAGCTATGTACGTAAACCATATATATTGGAAAAAATAGGTCTGGCCGTCAGAAAAGAACTGGACGGAAAATAAGAGCAACCGCCGCCCGGATTTTTCCGCTGCCGCTGAAAGGGAATGGGGGGCCATTAACAGTTCCCCGGAATCCGTTTAGTTTCATTGTTATCCCATACAATAAAAGGAGGAGAAAATGGAAGGCTGGAAGGAAGATGAAATCAGCAACAAGGCATTAATGGCTCCCTGCGGATTATATTGCGGCGCCTGCGGCGTTTATATCGCGACGCGGGATGCCAATGAGAAATTCAAGGCGACCATGGGAGCGCTCTATGGGACAGCGCCGGACAAAACAGAATGCCTGGGTTGTATGCAGTCCGATCCGCCGGAGAAAATGTACGGCTACTGCAAGATCTGTGTGATCAGAGATTGCGTAAAGGCCAAAGGATACTATTCCTGCCATCAGTGCGGGGAATGGCCATGCAGCCATATAGAAAATTTCGGATTTGCCACAGGCAAAAAAGTGATGAAAGGGACAATTCCTGTCTGGCGGGCCAAGGTTCAAGAACAAGGTGATGAAAAAGGGAGCGTAGAGTGGGCTCGTTCGGTATGCGAGCGCTATCATTGCTCCAACTGCGGGAAACCCCTTTTCCGGGGTGCACAGCGCTGTAGATATTGCAAGGCGTCCGTGGCGGAAGAATTAGATGGATCACTCTGAGCGAAGTGCGATAAAACAGCGGCGGACATTGGCTCTGGTTCGGCGGGATCATTGAGCTCCTGGGAGGAATGGCAGTGATAGTGGGGTATCAAACACGCGTGGCTGCTTTCATCTGCAGCGGTATGATGGCCGTGGCTTATTTCCAGTTCCACTGGAAGTTCCAACTCGGAGCCAAATTTTTCCCGGCGATAAATCAGGGTGAGTTGGCTGTGCTCTACTGCTTTGTTTTCCTCTTTATTGCTTCCCGAGGCGGGGTCAAATGGTGTCTGGACAAAACGAACTGAGCTAAGGCAGAGCTAAATGGCGCCTCGGAGTTCCCTGTTGGCGGCTTGACATTAAGAGACCTGCAAAACTACATAAAACTAACAATAAGTCATTCCGTGCAAGCGAAGCGCGACGAAGAGCTTGCCCAGTACTCGATACGGGGGCATCCAGTATTTTCAGTAAGTTCTGGATGCCGGTTTTCACCGGCATGACAGTGTTGATGGTTTTATCAGCTATTGGGACACAGTCTCCTTCGCCGGTATGACAATTAGAAAGGTTGTGCAAAGCTCTCATTAAAAAATAGTTTTACTACAGATAAATTGAAAGCATGACGTGGGCATTGTGATCTTGCCTTGTCATTGCTTAAGGAGAAACCATGAAAGATAAAAAAGATTTGACGGCGCCCTGTGGTTTGGATTGCTTCAATTGCCAACTCTATACTGACAATTTGACAGACAGTCTAGCCGAATTGTTTCATACCAAAATGGGTATTCCGAAGGAAGAAATAGCGTGCAAGGGTTGCCGCAAGCAGGATGGAAAACATTTCCATTTGCCGGAAGGGTGTGCAACTCTGGATTGTGTCAAAGCAAAGGGTGTTGAATTATGCTGCGACTGTAATGATTTTCCGTGTGCATTTCTTGCGCCCACGGCTGACCAGGCTGCTAAATATCCACATAATATGAAAGTTTTCAATCTCTGCCGGATTAAAAAGGTGGGGATCGAACGCTGGATTGAGGAAGAAGCAGGAGAGATTAGAAAGAAATATTTTAACGGTAAATTTATTGTTGGCAAAGGGCAAGCCGATTGATTGTCTTTAGTTTTGTGCATCTCTGAAAGTGATTGCCGGTAATCATATTGACAAGAGCCGTATCTTCCAATATATAAAGCCAAAAGTAAAAACCAAGGAGAGAAATATGTTTTGCAGCAGATGGATCAAATACGGGCTAATGGTATTCAGCCTGTTCTTTTTTGTAACTTACGTTATGGAGTTGGACGCTTACGCCCGGATAGGCGGCGGCCGATCTTCCGGCAGCCGCGGGTCCCGGTCCTATTCGTCTCCCAGTTCGCCGTCGGCTTCACCTTCCAGCCCATCCCGGCAGCAGGTGGGGCCAACTCCTTCTGCGCCGGCGCCGGCGCCAGGAGGCGGCTTGATGAGAGGCATGGCCGGTGGCCTTGTCGGTGGTTTGGTTGGCGGCATGATCGGCGGGATGCTCTTCCGGAGTCTGGGATTCGGCGGTGGTGCCGGAATGGGCGGCAGTGGAATCGGCATATTTGAGATCGTCCTGATTGGCGCAATTCTTTACGGCATCTGGTGGTACATTAAAAAGAGACGACGGGAGGCGGAAGCAACGGCCAACCCTGCCGCTTATCGCACGGCTGAGATGCCGGAACAACAACAGCGAGGGTTTGCCCCAACTTACGGGCAGCAGGCGCCGGAAGCGGAAATTGCCGCCGGGATAGGCTATGTCCGGCAGATGGATTCCTCCTTTGACGAACAAAAATTCAAAGATCAATCCATGGATGCCTTCTTTAAGGTACAGGGAGCCTGGGCCAACCGCGATATGTCCGGCATTCGCAACATGTTTACCGATGAAATGTACCGTATTATCCAGGGCGATGCCGATGAACTCAAACAAAAAAAACAAATCAACCGGCTGGAAAACATCGCCGTGCGGAAGATAGAGTTAAGCGAAGTCTGGCAGGAAGAAGGCAAAGATTTCATTACCGTCCGATTCGCGGCAAACCTGCTGGATTATACAACGGATGAAACTAGCTTGAATGTCATCTCCGGCAGCAAAACAGAGCCGGTTAAATTCGAAGAGTTCTGGACATATACACGTCCGGTGGGAAACAATCCCTGGCAGCTTTCGGCCATTAATCAGCCATAATAAAATTTATTCGTGAGAATTTGGGGACATGTACTTGTTACGTGTCCCCAAATTCCGTTCGTCTCGCGTACCGCATTAAAAACCACTTGGGTAAAATATAATATTCTGAAATCACAGTGGAGGCGGCATGTCATCTACAATCATCTATGAGCGGTATCTTTGGTTGCACCATCAAATCAAGAGCAATAAATATCCCAACACCAAAACCCTGGCGGAACAATTCGGCGTCACCCGTAAAACAGCTCAGCGCAACATTGAATTTATGAGCGTAAGACTAAAAGCCCCTGTGATTTACGTACCCGGCAAGCGCGGATATACTTACGAGGACAATACCTGGGAGATACCGGGCCTGTGGCTTCAGGAAGACGAACTCATCTCACTTGTTTTATCTTACCGGTTGGCTGCCGCAGTGCCGGACAGCGGCGTGAAACAATCGCTCCACACCATTTTGAATCAGGTCATCTCCAGCCATTCATCCTCTGACTTCTCCATTGATGAATTGATCGACAGGATTTCCGTCAAGAACATCGCTTATGCCCGGACAAACGAGAGCATATTTCACCGGCTTCTGGAGGCCTTGCTTCGATCGAGACCCATACGCATTGAATACTACTCGCCGCACAATGACCAGTCTACCATCCGTGATATTCTTCCTCTGCATCTACTCAATTACATGGGCACCTGGCACATCATTGCGTATTGCAATGTCAAAAAAGAACTGCGCGATTTTGTTTTATCACGAATCAAATCCATTGCCGCCTGTGAATTCAAGATTAGTGCGCATACGTCGGCCGTCAAAGTCAAAGACTATATCCGCGAGACCTTTGGCATCTTCCGGGGTGAAAAAACCATCAACGTCTGCCTGTGTTTTGCCGCCGGCATTGCGCCATGGATCGCCGAGCAAAGTTGGCATCCGGCACAAAAGACGCACACTGAGAAAGACGGCAGACTCTGCCTAACCATACCCGTGACCGATTTTCGGGAAATCAAAAGGGAAATTCTCAAATACGGAGCACAAGTGGAAGTATTATATCCTGGAAAGCTGCGGGAAGAAGTAAAAAAAGAAATTGGAAAAATGAATAAAATTTACAGGTAAAACTATGAAAATGTTTACAGCAAAAGAAGAAAAGAATCTTACATATGTTCTATCCAAATCAGCTGATCGGGACGCCACGCTTTACATCGAAGAAGTTCATGGCCTGCTTTTCGGTCTGGCCATAACACCGGAGGCGATATCACCGGCTGAATGGCTGCCCTTTATCTTTGAGGAAGAACCACAATTCGGCGATAAACAAGATGCCGAAACCTGCATTGGTTACCTGTTGGACACATACAATCGAATGATCAACGACAGCAACAAAGGCACGCTTGCCTTCCCTTTCAACTATAAGAAAATATCCGATCTGGAATATGATTTGATCGAAGGATGGGCATACGGCCTTTTTTTGGCCTTATCCTTGCGGCCCGATATTTGGGGCATGTCCGAAAAATATGAAGAGATGGATGAGGAAGAAATACCGGAAGACATCCTGGACTTGATAAATTCTTGCAGTATCATTACTGCCATTGCTATACCCGAAGAAATGGAAGAAATATTTGAAGCTAAACCGGGGCAAACGCCCGGAGATCTCGAAGAACTGGAGGATGTACTTTACGGCATGCTGCCGCTTGCCGTTGAAAACCTGCAACAACATGGTGAAAAAATCAGAAAAGAAAATGCAGGCTTGAAGTCGTTCATAGGCATTCCTAAACAAGAAGTCGGTCGCAACGATCCCTGCCCCTGCGGCAGTGGTAAAAAATACAAAAAATGCTGCGGCAGCAACTGAAAATACTACTGAAAATACTAACTGACAAAATATATTTCTCATGCTATTATCTTTGTAAATTGTAACAGGCGGTGACAATATGCAAAGTTACATCAACCGATACGTAGCAGGCGAATTACAGCAATCCCTCAACAATAACCCCGTCACAGCATTGATCGGTCCACGGCAATGCGGCAAATCAACACTTGCCCGGCATATCCTTCAAAACCGGAAAGACGCGCTATTTCTGGATATGGAACTGCCCTCGGATATGCGCAAACTCGGCGATCCTGAGTTATTTCTTCAGGAACATGCAGACAAATTGATCTGTATTGATGAAGTCCAACTAAAGCCAGACCTGTTTCCCCTGCTGCGGGCCCTTATCGATAAAGACAGGCGGTCCGGTCGCTTTCTTATTCTTGGCTCTGCATCGCGTGATCTTGTCAGGCAAAGCGGTGAAACACTGGCCGGACGTATCCATTATATTGAACTGACGCCATTTACCTGGACTGAACTTGTAAGCAGCGCAGACCAGAGAGGATTGGATTTTAAAAAGCATTGGTGGCGCGGCGGCTTTCCTCCCGCATTTCTTGCGAAAAATGACGGGCAGAGTGACGCCTGGCGCAGAGACATGATTCAGGATTATCTAAGTCGCGACATCCCCTCGTTTGGCTTTACCATACCCATGCCGACAATGGCGCGCTTCTGGAAGATGATCGCTCATTACCATGGCGGCCTGCTGAACGCATCCAAATTCGGGCAATCGATGGATATATCGCACAATACCGTTCGTAAATATATCGACATTCTTGAACAGACTTTTATGGTGCGCACCCTCCAGCCGCTTACAATCAACCTCAAAAAGCGCATGGTCAAATCACCCAAGATATACCTGCGCGACAGCGGGATTTTGCACACGCTGCTGGAGATTGACAATATGACGGAGCTTTATGGGCACCCGGCTTTCGGCTCGTCATGGGAAGGCTGGTGTATTGAACAGCTTATTGGCGCGCTGCCGCTGTGGCAGCCGTTTTTCTATAGAACCTCATCAGGAGAAGAAATTGATCTTGTTCTGATAAAAGGCAAAAAAAGGCTTGCCTTTGAAATCAAGGCATCCCTGACGCCCCATCTTTCCAAAGGTTTTGCCGATACGATCAGAGTGCTAAAACCGGAGAGTACCCGGGTTGTCTGTCCGATGACCGATCCCGGCTACCCGATCACGATTGGCGCGCGTGTTGAGGGAATCAGTGAATGTTTGAAAGAACTGAATGCATTTTTATAGCGCTAATGGTCTCATAATGATTTTGACACCATTGTCATTGCCATGCTTGGAGACTGTGCCGTGAGAATGATAAAGTGCTATTCGCGCCGTCATACCGTCGAAAGACGGTATCCAGAAATCATGATTTGAACAACCTTTGATAAGTTGCAACAATAAAATATTTATTTGAAATCACCAAAAGATATTTTCTCGTGGGACACGCTATGGGGGTGGGGAAAGAGTAGATAGGTTCACGAACAAAGCGGAATGCGCCGAAAGGACATCAACGTTTATGAAAAATGACGAGTTTAATAAAGGAGCGATTGAGATATACAGATCACCGTCAGGGCCGGAAATTAAAGTGACGCTTGAGCAAAATACGGTCTGGCTTGACGCGCATCTAATTGCTGGAATATTTGATGTTGATAGAACCGTTATCGTCAAGCACATCGGGAATATTTATAAAACCGGTGAATTGTCTCAAAAAGCAACCTGTGCAAAAATTGCACAGGTTGCGGCTGATGGGAAAACACGCCAAATGAACATTTTTAACCTTGATGTTATTTTGTCGGTTGGTTACCGTGTCAACTCTAAACATGCCACCCAATTCCGCATTTGGGCCACCAATGTTTTGCGCAGGCATCTGGTTAACGGCTACACCATCAATGAAAAACGCCTAAAAACACAACAGAACAAAATACAGGAGTTACAGGATACCGTGCGCCTGCTGGCCAATATAGCCCTTTTAGAAGGCGTCTCAAATGAAGCAAAGGGCATCGTTCAGATCATTTCCGAATATTCACGGGCATTGAATGTTCTTGACGACTTTGACCACCAGCGTCTTGCCGTGCCCAAAGGGACGAAAAAATCGAAATACAAACTGACGTATGACGAAGCCAGAAATATCATTGAACAGATGAAAATCAGATTCAATGATTCCGCGCTTGTCGGACAGGAGAAGGATAAAAGCTTTCAGGGTTCTATCGGCGCAATTTACCAGACCTTCGACGGCAAAGACGTCTATCCCACCATAGAAGAGAAAGCCGCTCATCTGCTTTATTTCGTGACAAAGAACCACAGCTTTATAGACGGCAACAAGCGTATCGCAGCAGCGATATTTATTTGCTTTCTTCAACGAAGCGGTATTTTGCTGGCCAAAGACGGACGCAAACGCATTGACGACAATGCGCTTGTTGCCCTCTGATGATTGCCGCAAGCAAACCATCGGAAAAAGAAATCATGGTGAAGGTGATCTTGAGTCTGCTGGCGGGGAAATAGTTTGTAGGGAACGGTCGTGACCGTTCCAAGTAGGGCGCGGTCCCCGAACGCGCCGCATCAGAGAAGCATGTTCAAAAAGAATTGGATGTGAATGTCGCCGCAAAGCAAAAATAATTTTCTGATAGGACACGCTATGGGGGAGGAGGTGTGGTAAGATTGTTCGCAAAAACGGAGATATTTGATGGATCGACGAAAATTTCTCAAACTTAGCGCCATTTTGCCGCTGGTCTTCTGGGGACGTGAAGTTGAGGCCAATATGGTGTGCGGCCCTGCTTTAGAAAGAAGAAAGATTGTCCTGCTGGAAACAACCATTGCCGGCGTCGGTGCAAAACGCACTCAGGGGTTCGGCATGCTGGAGGTTTTTTGATGAATAAATTGCTGAGTAAAGCCTATCAGGAATTTTTAAGGGAAATAAAAGGTAGGATAGCATCCGCGCGAATTCAAGCCGCACGCAAGGTAAGTAAAGAAATGATCGCCTTATACTGGGATATCGGTAAGATCATTGTTGACAGGCAGAAACAATATGCCTGGGGGCAGAGTGTTGTTGAACGCCTTGCTTTAGATTTATTGGATGATTTTAGGGGGATTGAAGGTTTCTCCGCAAATAATCTCTGGCGCATACGCAATTTTTATCTGGCATACAAAGACACACCAAAACTTGCACAGCTTGTGCAAGAAATTCCCTGGGGACAGAATATCGTTATTTTACAGATGGTAAAAAATGTCAAAGAGCGAGAATATTATATCCGCGCCACAGCGGAAATGGGCTGGAGCAGAAATGTTTTATTAAACCAGATTAAAGCAGGCGCCTACCGGCATCAGGAAGCAATGCCTAAGCAGCATAATTTCCCGAAGGTCCTTCAGTCGCACTTAGCCGAGCAGGCGGATGAGTCATTAAAGAGTGTTTATATCCTTGATTTTCTCGACATCACAAAGCCGGTGCTGGAACGTGAACTGGAACGTCGTTTGGTGGAAAAAATTAAACGATTCATGCTTGAGCTGGGCAAAGGATTTTCTTTTATCGGCAATCAATACCGGCTTACTCTCAACGATAATGAATATTTCGTAGACATGCTTTTCTTTAATCGAATTTTAAAGTGTCTGGTCGCCGTAGAACTTAAAACCGGCAAGTTTGAAGTTGAACATGCCGCCAAGATGGATTTCTACCTTGATTTGCTCAACGAACAGATAAAGCTGAAAAATGAAAATCCTTCCATCGGGATTATTCTGTGTGTGCAGAAAGATTCTGTTGTAGTTGAATATGCACTGCGGCGTGCTGTTAACCCAATGGGCGTTGCGGAATATCAGTTGTTTGCAAAACCATCCAAAGAGCTGAAGGCGATATTGCCATCTGAACACGATATGAAAAATCAATTATTGCTGGAAATGCGAACAGAAACAAAAAGCACAAAAAAGAAACCGTGAATGGAATGCATAAAATATAAAATCAAGCGAACACGCTATGGGGGAGGAGGTGTGTAAACTGGAATCAAAATGAAACACCGACAATATTTGCATGGTAATGACACGCCATTGTATTGTAAAAGCAAACGCATCATTCAACAAATAATCTGCCGCAAGGCAGTGTCTTTAAAATAGTTTCAAAAGAAGAACGCAAGGAAGGTTATAGTAGTTTGTCCGTATTTGCTATCCTTCTCACTTATTAATTTATTGGACAAATAATTAATTGGATGAGTTCGGAAAATCAATGGAATATATTGCCCACACAAAACAAACACTAGAAGAGCATCTTTGGGGTGTCGCTGAACTTGCTAAAATTCATACCGAAAAAATCGGAATGGGAAATTACGGCGAACTACTGGGACTTCTTCATGATTACGGAAAATATAGTGCCGAATTTCAAAAGTACATCACAGATGCGCTCAAGAAGGACGATCCGCAGTTCAATCCGGATGAAGATGAAGATTTCGAAGATCCAGCGGGCAAGAAAGGCAAGATTGACCACTCTACCGCTGGCGCCCAGTTTCTTTCCTGCAAAAACGGTTCATCCGATGCCCATAAAATACTCGGGCAGCTTCTCTCCCTTTGTTTGGTGTCGCATCACTCGGGGCTGATCAATTGCTTAACGACGGACAACAATGGGACCTGGGATGCCTATTCAAAGCGGTTATCAAAGAATGACAATAAAACACACCGGGAGGAGTGCGCCGGTAAGATTGATACGCATATACTGGAAAGAATAAATGCTATTCTCGCAGACAAATCATTTACAAAACCATTTGAAGAAAAATGCCGGGATATTGTGTGTGCTTCTCCAGAAACAAACCCGCTTTCAACGATTGCACAATTTCAATTAGGTCTGCTCGTGAGGTTTCTCTTTAGTGCGCTAATTGACGCTGATCGACAGGATACGGCTGATTCAGAGAAACCAAAAACCGCTCGGCATCGGCTGCAAGGAAAATATATGTCATGGAGTAAGCTGATTGAGCGACTTGAAAACAAGTATAAAACTTTTGAAACAAAAAATCGTGTGGATGAAATTCGCAAGGACATATCTATGCACTGTCTTCATGCCGCACAGCGACAGCAGGGACTATTTACTCTCACAGTGCCAACCGGCGGCGGAAAAACGCTAGCAAGTCTTCGTTTTGCATTACACCATGCAAAAGAACATGGTATGGATAGAATTATTTATGTAATCCCGTTTACATCTATCATTGATCAAAATGCACAGGTCGTGCGGGAAATCCTTGAACCGAAGGAGCGTCCTGAAGATACCGGTAAAATTGTTCTTGAGCACCATTCAAACATCGGAGCTGACGTTCAAAGCTGGAAAGAGAAACTTCTGACCGAGAATTGGGATGCGCCGATTGTTTTTACCACAATGGTTCAATTACTGGAGGCGCTTTTCGGGGCGGGAACCCGTGGTGCAAGACGAATGCACCAGTTAGCGAAGGCTGTCATTGTTTTTGATGAGATTCAAACACTGCCGATAAAATGCGTTCATCTTTTCAACAATGCGATCAATTTTCTGGTTAATCACTGTGGGAGCACTGTTGTTCTCTGCACCGCTACACAGCCGCTTTTGGGTGCGGTCGATGAAAAGAAAGGTACCCTTAAACTGTCTGAAGAGAATGAACTTATGCCGGATGTCGGCAAACTTTTTGTCGATTTAAAGAGGGTCCATGTTCATGATTATCGTAAGTCTTCGGGATGGACTTACCCAGAGATAGCGGCACTTGCGGTTGATCAGGTCGAGACAAACGGAAGCTGTCTTGTTGTGGTCAATATCAAGAAGGTTGCCCGCCTCATTTTTGAGGAAGCAAAAAGAGACGGCCTTGAGATTTTTCATTTAAGTACGGGAATGTGCCCCGCACATCGAAAACAGGCACTTAAAGCGATTCGTCAGCGGCTTTATGATAAAAAGCCTATCCTCTGTATCAGCACTCAACTTATTGAGGCGGGTGTTGATGTAGATTTCCGCTCTGTTATTCGTATGCTAGCCGGGCTTGATTCCATTGCACAAGCCGCTGGCCGGTGCAATCGCCACGGCAGCCCGGAAATCGGTAATGTGTTTGTTGTTAATCCCACTGAAGAAAAACTTGATTACTTGAAAGACATTGCAGTTGGCATAGAAAAATCAAATCGTGTCCTTGATGACTATAAGTCCGATCCGTCAAAATACGACAGCGACAGAATTGGCCCGAAGATGCTTGAATGGTACTATCAAAATTACTTCTATCAACAAAAAGATGAAATGGCATTCAAAGCAGCGGCTAAGGAATGTGGACGAGATGATACTCTCCTGAGCCTCCTTTCGAACAATACTTTAGCGCTTGTAAGAGAAGATTTGAAAATGAATTTCCTTCGGCAATCCTTTATGACGGCTGCCAAGCTGTTCAAGTCAATCGATGCACCCACGCGAAGTGTGATTGTCAAATACGATAAAGAAGGAAAAGAATTGGTCGGTCAGCTTTGTTCAGCATTTGAAGTAGAAAAGCAATATGCTTTGATCAAAAAAGCACAGCAATATTCGGTCAATTTGTATCCACATGAATTTGAAAAGTTAAAAAAGCAGAATGCCCTTTATAGTGTTCAGGCGGGTACGGAGATTTTCTATCTTGATAATCAGTACTATAGCAAAATAACCGGCATTTCATTGTAACCGGTGAGACGGGAGGAACAATTCAAAGATGAATACATTGCTACCTAAGAACACGATCGAATTCAGGCTTTGGGGGCGCTACGCGCTTTTTACGGATCCGCTGACAAAAATCGGTGGCGAGAAATGCTCCTATCATCTACCGACCTACGAGGCGCTGAAGGGCGTCTGCAAGTCAATCTACTGGAAGCCTACGCTTATCTGGGTAGTTGATGCGGTTAGAATGATGAGACGAATTCGAACACAAACCAAAGGAACAAAGCCGCTGAACTTCAGCGGTGTCTATAACAGCGAAAAGATACCCGGTAAAAAACAAGAGAATTTTAATGATCTTGCGATATACACGTTTTTGACAGGATTTGATGAAAACGCAGAAGATGCAAATAGAAAACATGGTGTGGAATATCAAGTACGGGCGCATTTTGAATGGAATGGTCACCATGATGCCCTGGATAAAGACCGCATTGACGGCAAACATTTTGCCATTGCCAAGCGGATGCTTGAACGGGGAGGAAGGCAGGATATTTTCCTCGGAACACGCGACTGTCAGGGATATGTTGAGCAGTGCGTCTTTGGTGAAGGTGAAGGCGCTTATGATAGGGACGATGAAATCGGTTATGGTTTGATGTTTCACGGGTTTGATTATCCCGATGAAACGGGTACCGATGAGCTATACGCCCGGTTCTGGTATCCAACGCTCAGGAAAGGGGTACTGACTTTTGACCGACCGCAAGATTGTTTATATAGGAAGTTTATTAGGAAAATGGACGCAAAGAGCTTCGGTACAGAAAACGTAAAATCGGTGTTGCTTGAAGCCGAGGAACTGGAGGTTATGGAATGAGTTGGATACAGAAACTGTATGAGACTTATGATGCTTGTAATGGAAATGAAAATATTCCCGATATTGAAGAGTTGTGTCCTGTCGGATATTCCGTTCAAAATGCTCACATTGAGGTTGTTATCGATCAAAACAGTAATTTCAGAAGAGCCTCACTTATTCAAAGAGAGAACAACCCCAAAACACTGATACCTGTTACAGAAAGTTCTGCGGGAAGAACAAGCGGTGAAGATCCGCACCCGCTTTGCGATTCGCTTCAGTATTGCGCTGGTGATTATGAGCAACACGGAGATAGAAAACCTTGTTTTGACAGTTATTCTAAGAAATTAGAGGCATGGGAAAAATCAAGCTTCTCACACCAAAAGGTAAAAGCAGTTTATGGCTATGTTTCAAAGAAAACTTTAGTCAAAGATTTAATTGCCAATGAATTAGTTGCTGTCAAAGATGGAAAGCTGGCTATTGTTGAAAAAACGGATGAAAAGGAAAAGGTTAAGGTTTCTTCGTCAAAGAAGGACGATAATCCTATAATCACGGATTCAAACGAGCTTCATCCGATTATGAAATTACTTGCATTTTCAAAAATGTCGGATGGCAGAGAAGAAAAAAACCAGGCAAAGGTTTTTGTTCGTTGGAAAGTAGAATCCGAGGGCTCTCTCTGTTCCGAAACGTGGAAAGATCAAACGCTTTTTGAAAAATGGGCCAAATATTCAAGTTCGCTCGACTCGGCAAAAGGTTTTTGCTATGTCACCGGAGAAAAGGAAACTGATATTGCCCAAAAACATCCTGCAAGACTTCGTAACGGTAAAGATGGTGCTAAACTTATCTCATCAAATGACACAAGCGGTTTCACCTTTCTTGGTAGATTTGAATCTGTAAATGAAGCGGCTTCCGTTTCTTCAGTAGTCACTCAAAAGGCTCATAGCGCCCTTCGTTGGCTTATTGGCCGCAAGCAGGCGTTCCGCAGTGATAAACAAGTCTTTGTCTCTTGGGCAACAACAGGAAAACCAATCCCCGATCCATGTGCCAATTCCTGGGATTTCCTCGGTGATGACTTTCAAACAACAGATACTTCGGCTTCACAAACCGGCGATGTCGGGCAATCTTTTGCGCTTCGCTTCAATAAAAAAATTGCCGGATATAAATCCAACATTAACAACACGGAAGACATTGTCGTGATGGGGCTGGACTCGGCAACGCTTGGGCGCATAGCGATAACTTTTTATCGGGAATTGACTGGTTCTGAATTTCTTGAACGCGTAGAAAAATGGCATTCCGATTTTAAGTGGTTGCAGAACTTCGGCAAGGACAAAGAAGGCAAAAAGAAGATTTTTGAAGGAGCGCCAGCCCCTAAAGACATTGCTTGGTGTGCATATGCAAGAAGGCTAGGGGATAAATCCGAATTAAAAGTTGACAGTAAACTGTTAAATGCCACCGTAGAACGCCTTCTGCCTTCAATAATTGACGGCAGACCGGTGCCGCAAGATTTGGTTGAGCAGTGTGTCCGTCGTGCTTCAAATAGGGTTGGCTTAGAACCATGGGAATTTGAAAAATGTTTAGGCATAGCATGTGCACTATATAAAGGATTCTACAACGAAAGGGGGTACATTATGGCTCTTGAAGAAGAGAGAAATACACGGGACTATCTGTATGGCAGACTGCTTGCGGTGGCGGATCAGATTGAGTCGCTGGCTTTACAGCTAGCTATAGAAAATCGGGGAACAACAGCATCGCGTCTTATGCAACGTTTTTCCGATAGACCTTTCTCAACCTGGAAAAATATTGAGGAAGCCTTAAAACCTTACAAGGACAGGATACGAGCAAAGTATCGCGGTCTGCTCGATGGCTATGATGAGTTGCTCGATA
>JANYAY010000077.1 GCA_025361065.1 Deltaproteobacteria bacterium | reverse complement strand
TTTTATGGCCTAAGTTTGCCTGAAATCTTCCGACAAACATTATCGCTATGTCAAATGGCTCTTGCTTTTACTCCCGAACCAAATCCTATCTCTCTTTTCATTTATCCGTGCTAGTTTTCATAAAACTTTTGACACTACCGTCCCGGGAAAAAACTCTCCTCAATTATTGTTTAAAATCCACTAAAGCCCCAGCCTAAACTCCTTCAGCCCTCAGCCCTCAGTCTTCAGTCTTCAGCCTTCAGCCTATTAGAACAATATGTTTACCGATATATGCCAGGCAGCGCTCCAGCGTGTTGTGTTTTCATCAGGATCAACGACGAAACCAACATCTGTGGAAAGGGAGAATTTCTTGCCGTCGGTAATACGCAAACCGGGACCAATGCCGGCTATTTGAACGCTGGTCTCACCCGGCAGGTAACTTTTACGATACACATAACCCCGGTCATAAAACGCCAATAAACGAGTCTGAAAAGCACTAACACCAAGCAACTTGCAGATGTCCGGCGTATATAGCTCAATACTTCCCGAATACCCCCCATCGTTGCTGAACTGTCTTTCCTGAAAACCGCGAACGGAGGTCGCTCCGCCAATCCCGTACTGTTCTCCCGGCACAAGGGAATCGTTGGTAAATTGCCCGTTAATCAGCGCCCGCGCCTGCCAGTCCCCGCCGAAAGCATACGCTGCGTTGGCCCCGTAACGCAAAATATTATAAGTGCTGGAGGCGCCTGTCCGGGCAGCCGCAAATTCCGCTTCGGTGTCCCTCCCGTCCCATTCGCCCGGAATATTGTGCAAGCCCGTCAGATAAAAACCGGCATTGATGTTCTCCAGAGAGAATATCCCGGCATAGCTTACGCCTACGGGATGTGCCGTAACATTATTGCCTATTTGTACCCCCAGTACGTTAACATCATTCTCGTAGGCGCGGTAATCAATGGACAGGATAACCTTATGTTCGTAGTTGCCGATTCTGTTGAGATTCTGGTTGTAATGTATCCCCAAAATTGTACCTTTACCGCTCACGCTCATATCGGTTCCGGCGGCGCTGATTGTTCCGGAATCTACATTCGAATAGGCGCCGATCAATTGTAACGATGACCCCAATGAATAAAACGGTATCTGATAACCGGCGCTGTAAATATTGACTTTATCGAGCTTCTCCGGAGCCGTAATGTATTGCAGCGTCAGGAGATGATCCCGGTTAAATACATTGGCCAGCTGCAGGAGGGCGCCCACGCGCGTGCGGCCGGTATCGCTGGTGCCTGTATTGTCGAAGGTTATGCCCGCTTTCCAGGGCCGCTCATCTTTCACTTCCAGACTCGCGTCAACTTCATTTTCCTTGTCGCTGTTTAGTAATTGCAAATTGATTTTCTTGGCGGGATTTTCATTGGCCAGCTTGAGGCTGCGGGATATCACATTGAGATCGGGAGTTTCCCCCGGACGGAGCATAGGCAGGCTCCGGCGGATATTCGCCGCATCAAAATAACGGTTCCCCACTATCGTGAATTTCCCGATGCGGTTCTCCATAACTTTCACCCGAACAACGCCGCTTTCCATCTCCTGTTCCGGCAATGTCACCATGACTGTGGAATAGCCGCGACTGCGGTAAGCATTTTCCAGCGCTTCAATGGCTTCCTGCACAGTACCAAAATCTCTGTCCGATCCGGTAAAGGGAGCCAGCAGCTTTTCTATCTTTGCCGCATCGAGGAGGGTATTCCCCTCAACTTGAAATTGTTTAATTGCAAAGCGAGGCACCGCATCTTGTTTTTCATCCGCGGCGTAAACGGTAAATACTGAAGGAAAGAGCAAAAGCAACAACAAAATCATAAAACGTGGTCTCATAAGATAAACTCACTTTCTATGAATTATTTGTGGCCGAATGGTAAACCTAACGTTGCATAATATCAAGCAAAATTTAAAATAAATAGCAGAAAATCAGCTCAGTGGGACAATTTTTTAATATTTAAGGAATGTTCTTGAAATTATCCGTTTCTTTCGGTAAACAAAAAGAACATTTTTGTGCGGAGATGAAACTATGGCCAAGGGCACCAGGAAAAACGATCTATCTGAGTTAACGCTGCTGGGTAAAACTGCTCAACCTGTTAAAAAACTTGAGACTTTTCCTAATCACCACCCTGACCGCGACTATACGGTTACCCTGGAAACGGAAGAATTTACCTGTGTCTGTCCGATGACTGGCCAGCCGGATTACGCGAAAATAACAGTTCAGTATATCCCGGACAAAAAAATAGTCGAATCCAAATCACTGAAGCTATATTTGTGGTCTTTCCGCAACGAGGGTGTTTTTCATGAACATTTGACCAATATCATCCTCGATGATTTAGTTGCCGCCTTGAAACCGCGCTTCTGCAAAGTGACCGCGGAATTTGCCGTCCGCGGAGGGATCGGGATAATAGTTGATGCACAATACAAAAAATAAAGGCTCGGTATATAGGCTGAAGACTGAAGGCTGAAGGTAAATAGACTGAAGGAAAAAGCACAAAACCCGGAAATATGGGATACATTGAGAGGGGTTTTTTAGCGGATGACGACGATGCCGTTCTGCCTTCAGCCTTCAGTCTATCTATCTGAGTAATTACGATAAACTAATAAATATGGAAGGATGTACAAAAAATGGGAAAACGCACAGATATTAAGAAGGTTTTAATTATTGGTTCGGGGCCTATCGTCATCGGGCAGGCCTGCGAATTTGATTATTCAGGAACACAGGCCTGTAAAGCTTTGCGCAAGCTCGGGTATGAAATAGTGCTGGTGAATTCCAACCCGGCGACGATCATGACCGACCCCGGAATGGCGGATGTCACTTATATTGAACCGCTGAATTGTCAGACGATTACCGAAATTATCGAAAACGAGAAACCGGATGCCATTTTACCCAATCTGGGCGGTCAGACCGGCCTGAATCTGACGTCGGAACTTCACCGTAAAGGCGTCCTGCAAAAGCACAATGTAAAGGTCATCGGTGTGCAGGTAGATGCTATCGAACGCGGTGAAGACCGGATAGCTTTTAAAGAAACAATGGCTAAGCTGGGCATTGACATGCCCAAAAGCGAACCGGCCGTTACCGTGGAAGAGGCGGAAAAAATCGCCGCCCAGCTCGGTTATCCGGTGGTTATCCGTCCGGCCTACACGATGGGCGGTACGGGCGGCGGCATTGTCTATAATCTGGAGGAATTGCGCACAATTGCCAGCCGGGGTATTTCGGCCAGCTTAATCGGGCAAATCCTGGTGGAAGAATCGGTTATCGGTTGGGAAGAGCTCGAACTCGAAGTTGTGCGCGATGCCAAAAATCAGATGATCACCGTCTGCTTTATTGAAAATGTGGACGCGATGGGTGTACACACCGGCGACTCCTATTGCACTGCGCCGATGCTGACTATTTCTCCTAGCCTCCAGAAGCGCCTGCAGAAATATTCTTATGATATCGTGGAAGCGATTCAGGTTATCGGCGGAACAAATGTGCAGTTTGCGCATGATCCGAAAACAGACCGCGTGGTCGTCATCGAAATTAATCCGCGAACGTCGCGTTCCTCCGCTCTGGCTTCCAAAGCCACCGGATTCCCGATCGCTCTCATTTCTTCAATTCTGGCCACCGGTGTTATCATGGATGAAATTCCTTACTGGCGTGACGGGTCCCTGGAAAAATATACACCTTCGGGCGATTATGTCGTCGTAAAATTCGCCCGGTGGGATTTTGAAAAATTCCCCGGCGCGATCGACAAACTCGGCACGCAAATGCGCGCCGTGGGCGAAGTTATGAGCATCGGAAAGAATTATAAGGAGGCGTTGCAAAAGGCCATCCGCTCTCTGGAGAAAAAACGCTACGGTCTGGGTTTCGTTAAAGACTTTAATAAGAAATCACCAGATGAGTTGATGGAAATGCTCGCCGAGCCATCCAGCGAAAGACAATTTATTATGTATGAAGCGCTGCGTAAAGGCGTTACTGTCGAAGCCCTTTGTGCCAGAACCTACATTAAGAAGTGGTTTATCCAGCAAATGAAGGAACTGGTGGAGCGGGAAGAAGAGGTCATTGCCTGCAAGGGCAAAATTCTGCCGGATGAATTGCTGATTGCGGCAAAAAAAGACGGTTTTGCCGATAAATACCTGGCGCAGATTCTGGGCAGGAAAGAAGAAGACATCCGCAAGCAGCGTCTGGCCGCAGGCCTCACCGAGAGCTGGGATGCGGTGCCGGTCAGCGGCGTGGAAAACGCGGCTTATTACTACTCCACCTACAACGCCAAGGATAAAGTAGGCGTCAGCGCCAACCGCAAAATCATGGTTCTGGGCGGTGGTCCCAACCGCATCGGCCAGGGCATTGAATTCGACTACTGCTGCGTGCACGCGGCCTTTGCCCTGCGCGATGAAGGCATCGAATCCATCATGGTCAACTGCAACCCGGAAACCGTTTTCACCGACTATGATACGTCGGACAAGCTTTATTTTGAACCGCTGACCGTGGAAGACGTGCTCAGTATTTATGAAAAAGAAAAACCCGAAGGCGTGATCGTGCAATTCGGCGGCCAGACCCCGCTCAACATCGCGGCTGAGCTGGCCAGGGCGGGCGTCAAAATCATCGGCACTTCACCGGAAACCATTGATCTGGCCGAAGACCGCGATCGATTCCGCAAGATGATGGACAAGCTGGGCATTCCGATGCCCAAATCAGGTATGGCCAGCAACCTGGAGGAGGCGCTCAAAATCGCCGGCAGTATCGGCTATCCGCTGATGGTGCGGCCATCTTATGTGCTGGGCGGACGCGGCATGGAAGTTATTCATGATGAAGAGATGCTCCAACGTTATGTCCATGCCGCCGTCGGCGTCACACCGGAGCGGCCGATTCTGATCGACAAATTTCTGGAAAACGCCATTGAAGCTGAAGCCGACGCGATTTCCGACGGCACTGATGCCTTTGTCCCGGCTGTTATGGAGCACATCGAACTGGCCGGTGTTCATTCCGGAGATTCCGCCTGTGTGATCCCGCCCATCAGTATTCCGATGCGCCATATCGATACAATCAATGAATACACGAAAAAAATTGCCGTGGAATTCGGTGTCGTCGGCCTGATGAATATTCAGTATGCTATCGCCAATGACGTTGTCTACATTCTGGAAGCCAATCCGCGCGCGTCGCGCACCGTACCTCTGGTTTCCAAGATCTGCAATATTTCCATGGCCCGGCTGGCTACCCAGATTATGCTGGGTAAAAAACTCCAGGACTTAAATCTGAAAAACAAAGTCTTCCGCCATTTCGGCGTCAAGGAAGCCGTTTTCCCCTTCAATATGTATCAGGAAGTCGATCCGTTGCTGGGGCCGGAAATGCGTTCCACCGGGGAAGTGCTGGGGCTGGCCGATTCCTTCGGCCTGGCCTATTACAAGTCCCAGGAGGCGACCGGGCAGAGCCTTCCGGCGGAAGGCACCGTGCTCATCACGGTTGAAGAAAAAGATAAGGGCGGCATACTGGAAGTAGCCAGGGCCTTTGCCCAAATCGGGTTTAAGATCAAAGCTTCGGAAGGCACCAATCAATTATTTGCCGATCACGGTATCGCCGCGGAACGGATTTTGAAGATGCATGAAGGGCGTCCCAACATTGTGGATGCAATCAAGAACGGCGAAATACAACTGGTGATAAACACACCGGCGGGTAGGCTCGGTAAATACGATGATTCCTATATTCGCAAGGCGGCGATCAAATATAAGATTCCTTACATTACGACTGTTGCCGCCGCGGTGGCCGCGGTCAAAGGAATTGCCGCTTTTCGCCAGGGGCATGGCCGCGCTAAATCTTTACAGAGCTATCATGCGGAAATAAAATAAGCAGAGGTTAAAAGCAAATATATAAAAATGATGTTGATAAGGGGTCGGATCGATTCTATTACTCCGGCAACAAAATGTCTCCAGGTTGTCATTCCGGCGAAGAGACTTTGTCGTAATCCCCGTTCTTGTCATTCCGCCCAGCATACCCAGGCATGCGAGACTGTGTCGCAATAGGATAAATTGCTATTTCGTGTCCTCCGCTGGCGGAGGTGTCACGGGGTGACGGAGGTGGACTAAGGAGTGCCAATGTGTAACTTATTCATATTACAGCCACTTAAAAAACATCCACCCCCTTGCCCCCGCCAGCGGGGGACATTACGAATAGACTGCAATCAGCATCTGTCAATTGCGACACAGTC
>JANYAY010000076.1 GCA_025361065.1 Deltaproteobacteria bacterium | reverse complement strand
GACTGTGTCGCAATTGACAGATGCTGATTGCAGTCTATTCGTAATGTCCCCCGCTGGCGGGGGCAAGGGGGTGGATGTTTTTTAAGTGGCTGTAATATGAATAAGTTACACATTGGCACTCCTTAGTCCACCTCCGTCACCTCGTGACACCTCCGCCAGCGGAGGACACGAAATGGCAATTTATCCTATTACGACACAGTCTCTTTCGTCGGGACGACGTCTGGATGCCGATTCGCGTGCCCTTCAGGGTATTCACCGGCATGACAGATTTAATGGTTTTATCTGTCATTTACGACACAGTCTCGAAGGCCGGGGAAGAACGAAGCGCATCCGGCATGCGCCGGAGATACTCCGCAGATGCAGAGCGCGGCGCCTGCCGGGAACTTTTTACGATGTCGTCGCCAGCATCTCTCGTATCGCCCGGATGATGCCATCTTCATCAAGGCCATATTTCCCGCGTAACTCGGCCTGGGTTGCGTGTTCGACAAACTCATCGGGAATGCCCAGACGTTTTACCGAAACACCGGTTATGTTTTTTTCCGCAAGCATCTCCAGCACCGCGCTGCCAAAGCCACCGGGCAGCACATTTTCTTCCACAGTGATAATTTTTTTTATTTGGGCTGCTGTTTTCGCCAGAAGTTCCACATCCAGAGGTTTTACAAAACGGGCATTGATGACCTTAATACTGATGCCTTCTGAAGCTAAACGCTCTGCGGCGGCGAGCGCCGGATACACTTCTACGCCCACGGCGAAAAGCGCCAGATCAGTGCCTTCATGAAGTACTTCGCCTTTGCCGATTGCCAAAATTTTCCAGTCATCATCAAGTGTTACTCCCGTACCCCTGCCCCGTGGATAACGCACCGAGACGGGACACCGGCAATTCACGGCAGTTTTGAGCATATGTTGAAGTTCGTTTTCGTCCTTGGGAGCCATGACAATAATATTGGGAATGGAACGCAAGTAGGAATAATCAAAGAGCCCCTGATGGGTTGCCCCATCTTCTCCGACAATTCCCGCACGATCCAGAGCAAAGACCACCGGCAGATTCTGCAAACAAACATCATGCAATATCTGATCGTAAGCACGTTGTAAAAAAGTCGAGTAAATGGCCACAACCGGAATAAGACCTTCAACGGCCAGGCCCGCAGCAAAAGTAACAGCATGTTGTTCGGCAATACCTACATCGTAAAAGCGCTCGGGAAATTCCTGACAGAACTGATCCAGCCCCGTGCCGTCACACATTGCCGCGGTAATAGTAACGATGCGGGAATCATTCCGACCCAGCTTAACAATTGTTTTGCCGAATATGTCGGTGTAAGTGGGATTGCTCGATGACGAAGGAATTGGCTGGCCTGTTGCCACATTAAAAGACGATATGCCATGATAATTGAGCGGCTTTTCTTCTGCAAATTTGTAGCCTTTGCCTTTTTTGGTGATGATATGAACCAGCACCGGTCCGGATAAATCCTTGATGTTCTCGAAATTGGCAATGAGATATTCCAGAGTATGGCCTTCCAGCGGACCCACGTAAGTGAAGCCCAGCTCTTCAAAGAGCGCTCCGGGGACAACAAAAGTTTTCAGCGACTCTTCTATCTGCTGCGACAACTTGACAATTTGATCGCCGATGCCGGGAATGCTTTTAAGAAAATTTTTAATATCCGCCTTTAATTTAGTTACGGTGTGGCCCGTCATCATGCGATTCAAATAGGATGACATTGCTCCGACATTAGGGGAAATGGACATTTCATTATCATTTAAAACAATAATCAGGTCTTTTTTGCGATCGCCGGCCCAGTTCAGACCTTCAAAGGCCATGCCTGTGGTCATGGAACCATCACCGATTACGGCAACAATTTTTCGGGAAATTCCGTTCAGGCAATCAGCTTCAACAAAGCCCGTGGCAACCGAAATGGAAGTTCCGCTATGCCCGACATTGAAAGCATCGTAGGCGCTTTCTTCTCTTCGGGGAAAGCCGCTGATACCATCCTTCTTACGCAAAGTGGAAAATATATCTTTACGTCCCGTGATAATTTTGTGCGCATAAGCCTGATGGCCGACATCCCAGACAATCTTATCGAGCGGAGTATTAAAAACGTAATGCAGGGCCAGAGTCAATTCCACCGTGCCCAGAGACGAAGCTAAATGGCCGCCGGACGATGCCACAGTCTGAATAATCATGCTTCTCACTTCCGAGGCAAGTTTGTTGAGCTCGGCAATATTAAGTTTGCGGATATCCTCGGGATAATTTATATTGGGTAAGACGCTATAACTTACGATTTCCTGTTGTTTGACCACGATATCAACCTTCCAAATATGAAAATTTGCTCTTCAGTCTTCAGCCTTCAGCCTTTTTAGGATTTTCTTTCCATAATATAACGGGCAATAAGCCGCAAGGGTAATGCTCTTTTATCAAATATGGCCAGACTGGCTATTGCCGCCGCAATATGCTTTCGCAATTCTTCTTTGGCACAATCCATCCCCATCAGGGACGGATAAGTAACCTTGCCGAGCGCATTATCACTGCCCGTATCTTTTCCCATCAGCTCACGATCTCCTTCGACATTCAAAATATCATCGGCGATCTGAAAAGCCATGCCTATATTCATGCCGTAAACGGCCAGCGCCTGAATTTTATTTTCGCGGACGTTGGACATAATTGCTCCTGATCTTACTGCCGCCTTAATCAGCGCTCCCGTTTTTCGCCGGTGTATTTCGTAGAGAACTTTTTGATCGGGCCGGGATTTTTCGGAAAGTACATCAAGCGTCTGTCCGCCTACCATGCCGGCAATTCCCGCTGCCAGAGCGATTTCCTGGATGACCGCTAAGCGTCTCTCTGCGGAAAATCTTATTTTTTCCGCGCGGGATAAGAGAACAAATGCCTCGGTTAGAAGCGCATCACCGGCCAGTATGGCAATCTTTTCACCAAAAACCTTATGGCTGGTGGGCTTACCGCGCCGGAAATCATCATTATCCATTGAAGGCAGATCATCATGAATCAGCGAGTATGTATGAATCAATTCCAGAGCACAGGCAACCGGCATAGCCGGCGCCATGTCACCACCGGAAGCCTCCACTGCCGCCAGGCAGAGAATCGGCCTGATTCGCTTACCTCCGGCAAAAACACTATAATGAATAGCTTTATAGATTTCCACCGGCGTATTATTTTCCGCCGGCAGATACCGAAACAGCGCTTCTTCCACGATTTTGCGTCTGTCCTGCAGATAGGCGTCCAGGAATGAATCTTTACTTATAATCACTATCCTCTCCACTCCATTGTTTTACCTGCAGGGAATCTTCTTTCCCCAAAAGCATCTCGACGCGCCGCTCGGCCTCGTCCAATTTAGTCTGACAAGAGCGAATCAACTTTATCCCTTCTTCAAAGGATTTAAGCGCTTCTTCCAGCGGCAGGTCGCCGGCTTCCATTTTTTTTACTATATCTTCGAGTTTTTCCAGAGCATCTTCAAACTTTTCTTTAGCCATAATTTTTTACCCCGTTAGAAAATGCCCCCAACAAAATTGGGGGATAAAATTCTGTAAGACAGATAGCAGTTAAATTCTATTATTTAAATCGCCAAACACCAACCACTCAAGCAGGGTTTACTCCCCGTACGTTTTTTCCACCCGGGCGTGGAAACCGCCCTTTGCCAATTGAATATTGACCTCTTCATTTGTCGCAATCATTCCCGCATGCCTGACAATTTCTCCCCCCGGATACCGGCGCGTGATGCTGTAACCTCTTTGCAATACGGCCAGGGGGCTCAGTGTATCCAGCAGCGCCGAATTTTTCCGCAGACGCTCCAGGCGGGACGCCAGATAGCTTTTCCAGTCGGAGAGTGTATCCTTTTGTAAATTATTGAGCAATACTCTTTTTTCTCGGATGTACCTTGTCGGGCTCTGGTGCATCAGAGCCAGCTCCAATTTCCGTAAGCTGTTGTTAAAATTTTCTCCTTGATGGCGCATGGCCCGCTGCATGCTTTCCTGCAAACCGTCCAGATGAATCTGCCCATCAACCAACCGGCGGCGAGGGTCTTTGAAGCGCTTCTGCAGCAAGACCAGGTGCTTTTGCCGATCGGCGAGACATCGACCATAACCGGCACGAGCCCTTTGCTGAAGATTGAGAATTTTATTCAGCAATCCCGTTATTTCGGGAACCACTAATTCCGCTGCGGCAGAGGGAGTCGGCGCACGTAAGTCGGCGACAAAATCACAAATTGTAAAATCCGTCTCATGGCCTACAGCTGAAATAACAGGAATCGGGGACCGGAAAATCTCCCGCGCCAAATCCTCGCTGTTGAAGGGCGCCATATCTTCCAGGGAACCGCCGCCACGGGCAATGATGATGACATCAACGCCGCCTGCCGCCTGCAAGTTCCGCAAAGCTTGAATAATTTCAGCTGCCGCTTCTGTTCCCTGTACCCGCGAGGGCGCGATTAATATATCTGCGGAAGGAAAACGGCGGCGTGTTATCTGGAGAATGTCTTTAATCACCGCGCCGGTAGGTGAAGTCACTACACCGATTTTACGGGGTAAAAAGGGGATGCTTTTTTTATGGCGCTCATCGAATAAACCTTCAGCGGCCAGACGGGCTTTGAGTTGCTCGAAGGCTTTTTGCAGGGCGCCGATGCCGCGCGGTTCCACCGATTCAATAATTAACTGATATTCGCCGCGGGGAGGATAGACGCTCAGGCGCGCGCGGCACAAAACACTTAAACCTTCTTCCAGTTCAAATTCGGCCGGCCGATTCCTGGTCCAGCCGAAAGGCTTAAAATAAACCGCCCGGATCTGGCTTTTATCATCCTTCAGTGTGAAGTAAGTATGACCGGATTGGGGTTTCCGTAAATTGGATACTTCGCCTTCGACCCAAAGAGAGCCGAAAACTTCTTCGAGCAGCTCTTTAATAGTATCGTTGAGTTGTGAAACTGTAAGAATTTCTTTCATATGTGAGTTCCTGCGCTGTGGACTACCAGATATTGGCAGGTAAAACAAGATTGAAATTATATCTTCGGCTCGTAGAGACTATGCCGGCAGCGTCTCTAGGGTTTGACTGGTTATCCTTTGCAAGTGAAATGGTATTAGTTCCGCTTCGCGTGAATGTAAAAAATGATTGATAGTGCTTTAATATTGATGTATTACCTAGCCGGCAGAGAGAGCTGGAGGAAAAGGTAAAATGGAGATGGTTCTACTTAATACATTTAACGCACTGGACATTAGAGTGGTGTTTATTAAACTAAATTGAAATTCTGTTTTGCGTAATTGCTTTAGTGCATTGCTGCAAGGAGAATGCATGAAATACGATGAAGACAAAGTTGACGATTGCACTCTTGCGCTGCTCTACCTCGTAGCCCATGGAAGAGAAGAGGGATATGGAGCAAGGGCATGGAAGGGATTCGATTGGGACACGTTAAACAGACTTCACAATAAAGGATATCTGTCGAATCCGGTAGGGAAAACAAAATCGGTGGCCATGACTGAGCAGGGATTTCTCCAGGCAAAATCGCTTTTTGAAAAACACTTTATGAATAAAACGGATACGATTGCCTTTCCCAATTTTACGGCCCCGGCAAAGAAGCGGTGGAATCAGATCCCGGAAGGAACAAGAAAAGATATTCTGGATAACGTCTGGTGTCCACACTGTCGAACCGGCATTTCGATGCGGCTCCGGGAGGGAGTGATTGAAGAACGTTGTCTTGTGCTGCGTGGCACATGCAACCTTTGCAAGGGCGAAGTCGCGCGGGTGATAGAGCCGCCGGAATAATGAAGTATTAGACCGACGACTGCAGCCAATCGCCGCAAATCTCACTGTTTGATTAGGGTCTTATTGATGATCGGGGGTGGTGTGCCGAAAAAATATGCCCGGGATACGGATGTTTGGACGAAAATACCGGGACATTGGGTACTCATGCAAAACATTTTAAAAATGTACAACGGGAAAGGAGAATAACTGAAATGAATATTGGAAAAAAACTAACAGTCTATGCTTGCGTGATCATGTTGACGTTAGCCACATTCGGTACAACTGTTATGGCCGGTGGACCGCCGTTAAAGGACAATGCATGCGGGGCCTGCCATAAAGACTACAGCAAGATACTGCCCCAAAAACATCCGGACGTCGGTACAGGCAAAGGTGCTGCCTGTTTGACTTGCCATCCTCCGGATCCGGCCAGAAATGAACCGACAAAGCTTTCGACGGAAGTTCACAAAGTCCATCAGAGCGAGAAGACAAAACTGGAATGCGCGGCATGTCACGCTCTTTAAGGAGGGAACGATTTTTAAATTCCGCTGGAAGAGAAAAGGCAGAGTCAATCGGCTCTGCCTTTTTTAATTATCCTGTCCCCAAGATTACCATTCGTAATAACGCATTCATTGCCAAAATTCAATTTTAACTAGCACAGTATGGGTTTAAACCCATCTATACACCCCTATACCTTTTCCAGGATATCAATGCCCAGGGTTGCCTCCTCCACGCCGATGACCCCACCACCGTTGATGTGCATCCCGATCTTTGCGCCTTTCACCTGACGTTGTCCGGCACGTCCCCGCAGTTGTGTGGCCAGTTCGTAAACCTGGGCAATACCGGTACAGCCGACGGGATGGCCCCGGGAAATCAACCCACCGCTCACATTTGTGGGAAGCTCGCCCCCCAGGGATGTGGCTCCGGAAGAGCAGTATTCCCCGGCGTGCTCCGGTTTGCAAAACCCCGCCTGTGAGGTCTGATAGATTTCACCGAAGGTGGTTGCATCATGAACTTCGAGAAGATCGATTTCTTTGGGTGTTAAGCCGGATTGGCGAAAAGCGAGTTCCGCACCTCGTCCGGAAATGTCCTGGTCATAAGCACCCCGGTCCCTTCCGGAAACCAGAACCGCAGCCCGGATGAGAAGGGGATCCTTGATATCAGGATGTTCCTTCAGATATCTTTCGGAGCAGACGATAGCGGCGGCGCAGCCTTCGCCCGTGGGGGCGCACATGGGACGGGTCAGGGGATAGGTGACGAGTTTGTCCGCCATGACTTCTTCCCAGGTCATATCTTTCCGGTACTGGGCCTTGGGATTCATGGTGCTGTGATGATGGGTTTTAGCGCAAATCCGGGCCAGCTGTTCCTGGGTATAGCCATATTTCTTCATGCCCTGCAGGGCCTTAACGGCATAGTAATCCATGAAAGGACTGCGATCACCTCCAACCGTCGTCTCCTCAAGAGGTATGCCCAACAGCTCCGATTTATCATGACGCCAATGCTCGATGTACTGGTCTTTTCGGTCCTGTTCACATCCCATCCAGAATGCGGCCAAACCCATGAAGGGAATCGCCGCCTTAATTTCGGGGAATTTATCCAGAGTTGTCAGATCGGGAAACATCTTTTCAATGCCGATGGCCAAACCCACATCCGATACGCCGGCCAGGACATGATTGACCGCCTGGTTCAAAGCCGTGGTCGCCGTCGCGCAGGCGTTTTCTACATTGACGATGGGCATCTTCTCAAATTTGAGGCGGCGGAGCACTACCTGACCGCGAACGCAGTGTTGACTGGTCAGCATGCCCTGAGCGCAGCTTCCGTACCAGATGCCCCCGATGGCGTTTTTATCACCCTCGTAACTGAGACCGGCATCCTCCATGGCTTCCCGGATGGCTCCCTCGCACATGGATTCATATGATCCCGCTGTTTTGACGATCGGAGTCATGCCCACTCCGATGATATACACTTTTTCTTTCATTGGTTCCCCCCCTCTGATTCGTCCGTAATGTCAAAATTTCTTTAATATTTTCATTGAAACATCTATATTATTAAGCTGTTATCAGAAGAAAGTTTCCCTCCCCCATGTGAGAGTTATCCATAGCCATGCCTGCGGCCCATCTAGAGCCAGGCAGGTACGGC
>JANYAY010000161.1 GCA_025361065.1 Deltaproteobacteria bacterium | reverse complement strand
AAATAATGTTCTGTCGCCTTCCACACCGATGTAGTTCAGAAAACTTTTTAACGTCGCAAACTTGCGCCGTGCCACCAGATTTCCTGAGATATAGTGGCATTCACCCGGGTGTCAACCCGAAACCAGAACGCCGTCGGCTCCCGTCTGCAGGGCTTTCACTATATAAAAAGGATTTATTCTTCCCGTGCAGGGAACGCGGATGATGCGGACATTTGTCGGATACTGAATTCTGCTGATACCCGCCAGATCGGCTCCCGCGTATGTACACCAATTACAGACAATGGCAACGAATTTCGGTTCCCATTCCTTGTTTGCTAAACTTTCAGCCATATATTCTCCTTCCGGCGGCAATGCGGCTTCATCAGCCGCTTACCTTAGTTTAAATTAAATATCTGTGCCAGCACTTCTTCGTTATTAAATCCGTTTAAATCCACTGCGTTCATGCGGCACGATGCCGTACAAATTCCGCATCCCTTGCAAAGAACTGCATTCACTTCGGCACAAGCTTCGGCAGCGTTTACGCGAATCGCGCTGTAGGGACAATTGATTTCACACAAACCGCAGGCGGAGCATCTATCCTTATTCACATAAGCTGTTTTGCCTTCCGCCTCGATGAAATCCAGACTCAGAACCAAACAAGCGCGGGAAACGGCAGCATTGGCCTGGGTAATCGATTCATCGCTAAACTTGGGTGAATGCGACATGCCGCACATGAACACGCCGTCGGTCGCGAAATCCACCGGCCGCAATTTGACGTGCGCTTCCAGGAAGAAACCGTCCTGATTGGTTGGTATTTTCAGCATCTGGCCGATGGCTGCGTTTTCCGGATTCGGCACAACACCGATGCTCAGGGCCACTACATCAGCGGGCAGATTGACCGATTCGTTGAGAATCGGGTCAAATACTTTGACTTCTACTTTATCTCCTGCTGCTACCACTTCCGGCTTGCAGTCTTCTTCATAAGAGACGAATTTGATATTCGCCTCCCGGGCTTTCTTGTAGTAGTCTTCCTTGAAAGCGAAGGTGCGGATGTCGCGGTACATAATGGTAATGTCACGGGACGGATCGGCGGCTTTGAGTTCCAGCGCGTTCTTGATCGCTTCAGAGCAGCAGTAACGGCTGCAATAAGGTCTTTCCTTGTCGCGGCTGCCTACGCACTGAATCATGACGATATTTTTTACAGAGGCCAGTTTCGGATCCTTTTCATAAATCAAAGTTTCCAGCTCTCTTTGCGATTTTACTTTGGCGTTTTGACCGTAGAGATATTCTTTAGTTTTATTTTCATAAGCACCGGTAGCTACAAGAACCACACCATGCTCAAATACTTTCTCGCCGTCTTTAGCCTTTACGGTGGTTTTGTAATTACCGATAAACCCGTCAATCTTTTCTATATGAGCGCTGGTAACAACAGTGATCAAAGGATTCTTGTATATTTTGTCCAAAAGCCCCTTCAGGTGAGCGCGTGCGTCCAGACCTTCGAGTGTCTTGTACAGGTGATTATAATTACCGCCCAGGCGGTCTTCCTTTTCAATGACAAAGGAAGCAAAACCTTGTTCGGCCAGCGAGAGCGCCGCAGTCATACCAGCCAAGCCCCCGCCGATAATCAACGCCTGATGATTAACGGACAGCTGTCCGGGTTTTAGAGGTTTGAGATATTGTGCTTTGGCCACAGCCATTCTCAGCAAGTCTTTTGCTTTCTGCGTAGCTGCTTCTGGTTCGCGCATATGCACCCAGGAATTCTGGTCGCGGATATTGGCCATCTCGAACAGATACCTGTTCAGACCGGCCTTTTCGCAGTTTTCCTGGAAAAGCCCCTCATGCGTCCGGGGTGAACAGGAAGCAACCACAACTCTGGTCAGGTTCTGCTCTTTGATGACTTCGCCCATCTTTACCGCCGTATCCTGCGAACAGGTGAAGAGATTATCGGCCGTATAGACAACGGTGGGCAGTGTCGCGGCATAATCGCGGACTTCGGGAACATTGACAACACCGCCAATATTGATACCACAGTGACAGACAAACACGCCGGTGCGCACACCCTGGCCGCGCAGATCTTTTTCTTCCGGATTATCCGCCGGTGTAATCATCGTGCCGCGCTGTGAAGCGAGCAGACCTTCTGCGCAGGCGGCAGCAGCTGAGGCTTCCATAACAGTTTCCGGAATGTCTTTCGGTCCGCCGAAGGCTCCGCAAACGAAAACGCCGGGACGCGATGTTTCCACGGGATTTTCCAGTTTTGTCTTGCAGAACCCGTGTTCCTCCAGCTCAATACCGAGGCTGGCGGAGAGCTTCACCGCATCTTTCGGCGGCATGAGACCAACGGATAGAACAACCATGTCAAATTCTTCTTCGGTGAAACTGCCGTCGGGATTGACATACTTGATCAGCAGATTATTGGTCTGCTGCATTTCTTTAATGACTGAGGGCATCGAACGGATGTAACGAATGCCGTATTCATCCTTGGCGCGATTGACAAATCTGTCAAAATCCTTGCCATGCGCACGGATGTCCATGTAGAAAATGGTGGGTTCCAGGCCTTTGGCGTGTTCCTTGCCGATGATTGCTTCCTTGGTCGCATACATGCAGCAAACCGATGAACACCAGCTGTTGCCGCAGGAAACATCGCGGGAACCAACACACTGAATGAAGGCAACCTTCTTGGGTTCTTTGCCGTCGGAAATTCTCTGCACATGGCCAAAGAAAGGACCGGATGCAGACAGAATGCGTTCAAATTGCAACGCGGTAACAACATTTTTATAAATACCGTAACCGTATTCCCCGCGCTGGCGGGCGTCAAATATTTCAAAGCCGGGCGAGGCGATCACGGCGCCGACTTCAATGATTTCTTCTTCCACTTTCATGTCGTGATCAATGGCCTTGGCCAGACAGACATCTACACACTGATAACATTCGGAACAGACGCCGCAAGCCAGACAGCGATTTGCTTCCGCAATAGCCTGGGCTTCGGCAAAGCCAATGCCGACTTCCTCAAAGCTTGTCTTGCGTTCTTCCGGTTTCATCAGCGGATATTTTTCCCGTGGAACCTTGGGAAGGCTGGAAACGTCGGCTTTATCCGCCAGGTCAATGGTCCAGTCTTTTTCACGACCGGCCTTAATATCCTCGCCGCGTAAATAAAGGTCGATGGATTTGGCAGCTTCTTTACCGGAGAAGACTGCTTTGACAACTGTCTGCGGGCCGGTAACAACGTCACCACCGGAGAAAATGCCGGGGATATTTGTCGCGTAAGTTACTTTATCGTAATCGACGTTGTTCCATTTGTTGATGGAAACGCCGCTTTCCTTCGTAATAAATGACAAATCCGCTTCCTGGCCGATGGCGGGAAGAATAGCGTCGCATTCGACGATAAATTCCGAACCCTTAATCTCGATGGGACGACGGCGGCCGCTTTTGTCCGGTTCGCCCAGTTCCATCCTGGTGCATTCGATACCGGTGACTTTTCCATCCTTGCCCACCACGCGTTTCGGGGCAACGAGGAACTTCATTTCGATTCCTTCTTCAATGGCCTCTTCGATTTCCTCGGGAGAGGCCGGCATTTCTGCGCGGGTCCGGCGATAGAGAATGAAAACATCTTTGGAACCGGTACGCACTGCGGTGCGCACTGCATCCATGGCCACATTACCGCCGCCAATGACGGCGACTTTATCTCCGAGGGAGACTTTTTTGCCCAGATTGATCTGCATCAGGTAATCCACGCCGTGGATGACGCCCTGCATATCTTCTCCGGGTATATTGAGCTTGCTGCTCTTCATGGTGCCGCAACCAATAAATACGGCACTGTAATCACTCTTCAGCTTATCGAAGGAAATATCTTTGCCTATTCGGGTGTTGAGATGGATTTTAACACCTAAATCTTCGATAACTTTAATTTCTGCATTGAGAACATTCTTGGGGAGGCGATACTCGGGAATGCCGACAGCCATCCAGCCTCCGGCTACCGGAAGCGCTTCAAAAACCTCTACATCATAACCTTCGATAGCCAGGTAGTACGCACAGGTCAGTCCGGAAGGACCGGCGCCGACAACAGCAACTTTCTTGCCCTTGCTTTCTTTCTTGGCCGGGAGATAACGGGTATCACTCGACAGATCCAGATCAGCGACGAAACGCTTCAGATGCATGATATCGATGGGTTCATCCACTTTGCCGCGCATACAGGCCGTCTCGCAGGGATGGTTACAAACACGCCCGCAGACGATGGGAAACGGGTTTTCCTGCTTGATAAGTTTGAGGGCTTCGGTGAATTTTCCTTCAGCGATCAGCGCCACATACCCCTGGACACTGATGTGCGTCGGGCAGTTGGCTTTACAGGGCGACGTCCCCAGCTTATCAATGGCAAAACCACTGGGAATGGCCTGGGGGAAATGTCGATAGATTGCTTTTCTTTCGCTGAGCTCACCGTTGAAGGCGGCTTTAACGGTAATCGGGCAGACATTCGCACAGTCTCCGCAACCGGTGCACTTGTCGAGATCAACATAACGCGGGGCGGAAGTCAGTTTGACTTTAAACTTTCCCGGTTCGCCTTCCACGGATTCGACGGTACGTTTTGTCTTGATAGTAACATTCGGATGGCGGCCGACCTCAACAAGTTTCGGGGAAAGAATACAGGCAGAACAGTCATTTGTAGGAAATGTTTTATCCAACTGGGCCATGACGCCGCCGATACTAATCTCGTTTTCGACGAGATAGACTTTCATTCCGGAATTGGCTAAATCCAGGGACGCCTGAATACCGGCAATTCCTGCACCAACCACCATTACTGCACCAACTTTTTCGTTATCTTTTATCACCTGATTACACCCCTATATTCTAAGTGAAAGCTTTTAAAAATACTTCCTGAACGACAGTCAGACAAGCTTGCGTCCGCTAACATAATTTAAAAATCCTGTCAAGAGCGGATGATTTATTTTGTTCCATTATTTTCTAACTTTTGGATATCTCAGACAAAAATATTGACTCTTGTTCAGGAGAAATTATTTTCCTCAATATTTCCCAAAAAGCAGATAGTATCTTTTCCCGCTGCTGTCATTTTCCTGCCAGTGATTGCAGATGAGCATCCAATGCCTGCCATATTTCACTTTTGCCCTTCTGTGTTGTAGCGGAAAAGAGGATTGGCTTTATCCCGTCAGATACGTGCAGAATTTTTTCAATAATCCGCCGGCGGTTAATCGCCTGATTATTGGACAACTTATCGGCTTTAGTTAAAATATACAGATAAGGTATCCGGTAGCCATCCAGCCAATCGCGCAAAGACAAATCTTCATCGCTGGGATCACGGCGGATATCTAAAATTAAAACGACCATCGCGAGCGAGGAGCGCTCTTTTAAATAAATTGCAATCATATCTCCCCAGTCTTTCTTCACGGACTGGGAAACTTTGGCAAAACCATAACCGGGCAAATCGACAAACGATAAAGTCTCGTTAACGGCGAAAAAATTTATCAGCTGAGTTCGCCCGGGAGTATTGCTGGTCTTGGCCAGATTCTTTTTCCCGACGATTGCATTAATCAGGGATGATTTGCCGACATTGGAACGTCCCGCAAAAGCAATTTCCGGCATCGTCGCCGGGGGATACTGATCAGGCCACATGGCACTTTTCACAAATTCCGCTTTAGTAACTTTCATGATTAAAAATATTCCTTAACTATGCCTTCGTCCAATAAAGGCCGCACATTCGATTTCTTGTCATTGCCGGGCTCACGTGACCTTTAGGTTATGACCCGGCAATCCAGTTTTTTTACTTACTATACAGAAAAAGAATATTGTTGGTACGAATCTTTTGGACTTAGGTATTGGAATAAAGATTCTGCCTCCTGAATTCTACAAAGGTGGGACAAGATATTCTTATAGTATATCAATTCTCTGCTCTATAAATTACTTTTCCTTGCCTTAGTACATTTGCTAAGAATCCGCTTCTATCGTTGGCCTGGCTGAGTAAAACAGGTTCAATTCTATTATTAACACCACGAACCAAATCAAACAAATCAGCGCTAATTTTCAAATAATCACCAGCAACCTTATCTACTACTTGAGCGATATCAATATCACTCAAGTCATGGGCGATTCCCCGAGCATGAGACCCGTACAGAATAATCATTTTCACCGGATACTTTACCTTTACTTTTTCAGCATACAGTTTTGCTATTTTAATAATTTCTATCCATTGTTTTCCATTGAATCACCCGCTGATTGGGAGATCTTACTCTTTATAGCACGATTTGTGCGCAACTGCCACCCACAAGATGGTAGTTACATGAATCTACGTAAACAACTTACAATAAATAGAACCGTCCCATTTATTTATTCTCTTTATTAACTATATCGGCTGAATTAAAGTGTACTGTCTTTTTGCTTTATCTGTTACGCGGCTATCATTCATTAACGACCGTCCCATTTTTTCTCTTCCATTGTAAGACGATGTCGCAGTTCCATCCCGAGTCCTTCCAGATCAGGGAACACCGCCTGCCGCGTGATACCAAACCATCTTAATTCCCTGAGCACCTCCCGGCGGATGCCTTTGAAGATGAATTGATGGATGAAATCCTCTTTCGGTTCGGGATGGCCTTCGCAGCACTTGTCGATTGAATCGCAACATTGCCCGTGAAGAGTAAAGACTGAACGTTGGGCAACTATCCTTGGGTCGACGGTGGGTGGACATATTGCGACTGGCGCGACAATCTTCGCTGTTTGCCCTTCAGAATCTTTGAACTCGGTATGTTTTACATCGAAATGCAGGGGGTGGAAAGCATTGATCCAATACTTGCGGTCAGGGTTGATGGAATTAGGAATGACTACGATTGATGAGTCATGAGTTGGAGAGTTGTGTTTATTGAAGAGTAATGGGTTCAGCATCCAAATGCACGGATCACCTTTTGGGTTGGCGGTATCTGTAAGCGCAAAGTAAAGAGCAACAAGGCAGTTCTCTGTCCAATCCAGAAGTCGGGTAGGTACCCGGTAGTGCTGCATCAGGAAATAAATCTCCCAATCATTCAATTCTTTATGAAGAAACCCCCTAGCCTGTTGCTTAAACTCCAGAAAGGTCGATTCTTCCTCATGAAGGCGCTTGTATGAAAGCCGGTATTGACCAGGGACGAGAGGGTAGGCTGTGTTAGAGCCCCGGAACCAGCACATTCGCCATCCTTTCCCGAAGCAGTAAGCCTCCACGTCGCAGACGAGTTTGACGAGTTCGGCTAATTGTCTGAATTCAAGAATCAATGTGCTCGATGTTGTCATTGTCTCGCGCTTCCAATATTGATGCAGTTTGATGATAATCCCTAACAGCCAAGCGGTAAAATGGGATCATTACCATTCTATGTTCTGTACTCTTGAAATATCTTGTGCAGACTCATTTCCTAATTTGGCAGCAGTTATGAAATCCTTATTCCCTTCCTGAATATTTTTTTGCTTGAAATAATAAGTCCCTCTGCTTGCATAAGCATCTGCATCCTGTGGATTCAATTCTATTGCCCTGTTATAATCCTTAATGGCCTGCTGATGTTTGTTAAGATTTCTATAACAATCCCCCCTGTCTTTGTAAGCCTCTGCAAACCGCGGGTTCAGTTCTATAGCCTTGTTATAATCCTTAATTGCCTGCTGGTAACTGCCAACATTGCCGTAAGCAATGCCTCTTTTATAGTAAGCCACCGCATCTTGCGGATTCAGTTCTATAGCCTTATTATAATCCATAATCGCTTTATGGCTTCTGCTACGTCCAGGAATCAGACTCATTCTAATCTCGTAAGCCATACCATACTTCGGGTCCAGTTCTTTGGCCGTGTTATAATCCCCAATTGCTTGCTGAAAATTGCCAAGTTTAATAAAGGAGTCCCCTCTATTAAGATAAGCTGCCGGATTATGCGAATTCAGTTCTATAGCCTTGTTATAATCCTTAATTGCCTGCTGATAATGGCCAATCATATCATAAGCTATCCCTCTGCTATTGTATGTGGCCGCATATTGAGAATTCAGTTTAATGGCCTTGCTGTAATCCTCAATAGCCTGCTGGTAATTGCCAAGCTCTCCATACGAACTCCCTCTGTTATGGTAAGCCTTAGCATGCTGCGGGTTCAGTTCTATAGCCCTGTCGTAATCCTTAATCGCCTGATGAAAATTGTCAAGCTTACTGTAAGAAACCCCTCTGTTATAGTAAGTTGTCGCATTCTGTGGATCCATCTCTATGGCCATACTAAAAGCTTCTACCGCATCGGTCTCTTTACCTGAGATACCTAATTTATAGCCCCTTTCAAACCATTCAGAAGCATTTAACTTATCGATATTCCGCTTATATGCCTGTGCTGCATCTTGTTTCGTCTCACCTTTTGCTGTCTTTAACTCTTTATTTAGCCGCTCATTTTCCTGTAAAAGTTTTTCAGACTTTTTTCTTAATTCTTCTAACTCTTTTACCTTTTCACGGTCTTTGCGCAGACTGTCTATCGATTTAATAACATCCTGCGGGTTTGCAGCAATTTTCGCTTTAAGCCAGTATGCTTTACCATTCCATGCATCCTCCATCACCTCCGTACTCACTATTCCGGCAGTCAAGGTTGTAATCTGGTCTTTTGTCATTTGAAAGTTTTTTACTTCTGTTTGGCTTTCCAGATAGATACCCAATTCCTCCAGGAGAAGTCTTTTAACTTCCCTGAGGGCGATGGTTCTGCTTGAATTCCTGCTGTCCTCATCACCTGCCTGATAAGTATATTCCTTAATGAAAGTTTTGGTTTCAGCAGATGTAAGATGGGGAACGAAAAACAGAAGTAAAAAAGATAATAGCGTCACCCTTACTAGTACGGATGTCATGGATATGCTCCTTCTTGAACTCCTGAATTTTTAGAATAAATGTACCAATTCTATTCTTTGCATATCAAAAACAAACAGCTTTCACAATAATTTGCAATAAATTGCCGCGACATTCCAATATTAGGGGCTGTTCAAAAATGCTTAGATGCAAGGCGCGCGAGTATCGCGGAGTGAGGCCTACTTTTCGTAGGTCGCAGCGACGCGAACGGAGCGCAACGCCGCAGATGAGCGTTTTTCAATAGTCCCTGCCTACTCGCGTTCAAAGGTGATGCTATACTTCTCCAACTTCCTCTCAAACGTCGGCCGGGAGATTCCGAGAATTTCGCAAATCTCTCCTTTATTCTTATCAGTCTCTTTAATTACTTTTCGAATGTAGCGATCCTCCACTTCATCCAGAGTCAACAACTTTCCGGGTTCAGAGGGCTCGAATATTTCGGCCATTTTATCAGGGTCAAGTCCCATGCCCATCCCGGTATTGACGGCATCATCTTTACCCAATTCCGGGAAATCGCTCTTTCCCAGAACCTGGCCCTTAGCAACTACACAGGCGCGTACCAGCAAATTCTCCAGTTCGCGGATATTGCCCGGCCAGTTATACTGCATAAATATCTCCATCATTTCATCGGAGACTCCGATAACCTTCTTATGCAAATCTAAGTTGATTTTGGTCAGCAGATAATCAATCAAGGGAGGTATATCCTGTTTACGTATTCGCATAGGCGGGAGAGTGATGGCAACAATATTCAACCGGTAGTACAAATCATCGCGGAACTTTCCTTCCTTGACCATTGTTTTCAAATCTTTATTTGTGGCTGTCATAATACGGGCATGAACCTTGACCTTATCTTTACCGCCCACCCTTTCGAATTCCATTTCCTGTAAAACCCTCAGGAGCTTGGCCTGCAGGTTGATAGACATTTCGCTGATTTCATCGAGAAAGACCGTTCCGCTGCGGGCGAGTTCAAACTTGCCGAGTTTGCGGGCAATAGCGCCCGTAAACGAACCCTTCTCATGACCGAATAATTCCGACTCCAGCAATGTCTCGACAATTGCCGAACAATTAACGGCAATAAACGGTTCATCAGGTGATGTATTATGATGAATGACCTTGGCAATCAATTCCTTACCGGTGCCGCTTTCACCTTGAATAAGGACAGTGGTGCGGCTTTGCGACACCGTGCCGATGGTCTTAAAGATCTCCCGCATTTCGTTGCCGGTTCCGATTATATCGCCAACCCGAAAACTGCGCGACGGCTCCGTTAGGAGGCCTTCAATCTTCTTTTCCATCTCCAGAGATTTCAGCGCCTTCTTGATCGCCATATCCAGTTCATCAACATTGACCGGCTTATGGATATAATCAAATGCTCCGCCTTTCATGGCGTTGATTGTCGTTTCCATGTCATGGAAGGCTGTAATCATAATGACTTTGACGTTTTCGTTTTCTTCCCTGAGGTCCTCCAGAACGGAGAAACCATCAACATCCGGCAGACGAATATCGAGAATCACCACATCCGCAGGATTGCCTACATATTTATTCAAACCTTCGGTGCCGCTTTGAGCTGTATTCACAGTGTATCCTTCTTCCTCCAGATACAACTCCAGTGTTTCACAAATCGAAACATCATCATCAATAACAAGAATACTCGGCATAATAAATTACCTTATATATTGTTCCAACCGGATAATCGCGGTGTCACCATTTACGCAGGTTGAAGCAATCGCGCGGTTCTTCGTCTTTCATTGCACGGCAAGATCACACTTACTATTGTTCCCTTGCCTTTTTCACTGGCAATGTCAATAGTTCCCTCATTAAGATCAATTATCCTCTTTACCTGAGAAAGTCCTAAGCCTGTACCATATTTTTTTCGGGTAAAGAAGGGATTAAATAAATGAGGCATATCTGTCGCATCAATACCGCAACCATTATCTTTAACCTGCACAACTACCGTCTCCCGGTTTCCCTCAAGATGATTCAAAGAAATAATGATACTGCCTTTTTCTTCCACCGCTTCTACTGCATTACGAATTATATTGACAAAAGCATCAACCAGCATCGCCGAATCCGCTAAAACCGGCGGAATGCTTTCATATTGCGTCTGCATATCGATATGTTTATCGGCTATTCCCTTTTCGGCCATAGCCACGGCTTGTTCCAGAACTCTGGTTAAAATTACAGGTGCCATTGTTGGTTCCATCGGTTTGGCAAAAACCAGGATGTTATTGACTAACTCTTCCAGATGCTCAACTTCTTTTTCGGCAATTTTAAATCGTTTAAGATCATTGCCGGCCGGATTCATGCGTTTTTCCAGAATTTGTAAACTCATTTTAATTGAGGATAGCGGATTTCTTACTTCATGGGCAATCCCTGCCGACAATTGTCCCAAAGCAGCCAGCTTTTGACTTTCGTAAAGCTTCTGCTCCATATCTTTAAATTCTGTTATATCCCGCTGCACCAAGAGATAGCGGTCGGTGCCGATTACCGGTGATGTCGTGACCAGCAGTTTTACTCTTTTACCATTTTTGGTCGTAGTTTCTATTTCATAGGGTTCATAAATGCCTTTTTTTGCTTCCAGCCATTTGTTCCAGACAAAAGCTTTATCTTCGGGGGCAACAAAATCCAGAAAGTATGCGCCTTTGTCTTCCAGCGCAGAAATTTCGCCTTGTCTCTTCAAACCCCGGTTCATGTAACTGATAATGCCATTCCCATCCACTTCAAATATCTTATCAGGAAGACTTCGGACCATGGATTGCAGATAGCTGTTTAGTTCCTCAATTTCCCGCTGCAATTCAATGTTCTGAGAAAGTTCATTTTGCAGGCTTTCCGCGTATTCACGCAAGCTTCTGGCCATTTCCTCTTCATGCGAAACGTCCTGCAATGTTTCGATTGCCGCAATAATTTCCCCTTTTTCATCATAAATAGGAGCTGATAAAAAATACAAATACCGGCTGTGGCCACCAAGATTGTCGAAGTAATCATTTGCTTCATAAGCATCAAAAACTTTCTCCGATTTTTTTACTTTCTTGGTGCCGTAATATTTATCCAATCCTGCCAAATCACGATCAACTATCAAATCGGCAAAAACCGGCCTCTTGACCGAATAAAAAGGACTGTAATGTTTGTCTGTTCCAACTATCTCTGTTGCCGGGAAACCGGTCAATTCCGCACAGGCACGATTCCACAAAATTACTTTGTGTTCCCTGTTGATAACGAAAGTGGGAATGGGCGAACCTTCAATAATTCCATCAATTGTTTTCTTTTCCAGCAGCAGCCTTTCCTGCCAGTCTTCACGCTCTTCCAGTCTTTTCTGTTCCTCTTTGATGCGTACACTCTTTCCCTCGCGATACGCAAAAGACATGCTCGCAACTACTACAACCAGAATAAGCAGCATGGCGCTGAAAAGAGTATAAACAAAAGTCTTACGCACAGGCGAAATAACCTGATTGTAAGGAACCGCGATGAAAACAACCCATTTTTTATCTCCGGTTTGCAACGGATAATAAGCAATGACATTGCGCTCTGCCTGTTTATCACCATTGCGCACAAATGCTTCCAGATAATTCCCGTGATTTGTTGAAAAATCAATTAGGCGATCTGCTTTGCCTTGCAGCAGGTCTTTTATATTTTCCCCGATAAGTGTTAAATCGGGATGAACAATGATTTTCCCGTGATCATCTGTTAACCAGAGATTGCCCAAACTGTTTTCTTTTGTCTGTTTTTTATAATCTTCAATTATTGCCGCCAGCGAAAAGGAACCTATCCAGGCGCCGGCAAAATTATCATGGTGCCGGATAGGAGAACCGATAATCATATACCAATTTATGCTTTGCCCGGGATTTGCAGTACTTGATTTTTCCGGGAGAGTCAGCTCGAAATGCAGTTTTGATTTATTCTTCAGGGCATTAAAATGCGACGCTAAATTAATGGCAGGAGAAGCATCGTGGGGAAAAATAAGCTTCATCTTTCCCGCGGCATCAAACAGGCCGACCGCATCAATTGATTTTTCCCACCCGGAAGAGAGAATATTAAAATCGGCAGCAATTTCTTCTACAGAGATTTTTTTCTGAGGATCAAAGTGGGAAAACAGGGATATATTTTTCCCAGCCTGAGCAAAGGTATCGGCGATTCTAATTGCCGTATTTTGGGCGTGCGCGAGCTGCTGGCGGCTGAAGACATCAACCATATCCTTTTCCCGAGCATGATTAACTGTCAAGGCGAGCAGCAGAATCAAGATTATAACAATAGCACTGGCCAACAAAATGCGCATCTTCATATTAAGTATAGAGATGATTTATGTCTCCTCGATAATGTTATTCCTCTTTCTTATCTTTTTCCCCCTGTGTAGTGCTTTTTATTCCGATCAAAACATAAACCAGGATGGCGGCCGTCAACGAAATGAGGAGCTTCGCCAGGCCACTTTCAATTTTTAAGACGTAGGAGCAAATGAGCCAAACTATCGGGTAAGTAATAGCGGTCAGCAATTCCTGCATAGCAATCCTCGCAATAAAAAAATCATTTATAGCTTAATGAATCTGAGCAAAACTTTTTTAATACTATCGGCCTTAGTGCAAAATTTCAACAAAAAACATAACAAGATACTATTATATTAATGATAAGCTGCCATTGTTACACATTGCCAACCAATTGTATGAACGCCAAAGCAAACTTTGGGAATCCATTATGCAAGCTCGCCACAGAGTATTTATACCCTCCGCTTTGCAAGATTGTTCAACTTACCAATCCCAACTTGTGACTTCACATGACTTCGCGTCACCTTCATTTGAATGTTTTATGTCAGGTCATTTAACAAAACTTTAAATTGGTATAAAAACCAGAGATTGTTTAAGCTTCATAAATAAATAATCAGCGAATATTTGCTCGACATACTGTCTCTTGATCTTCGCTGACGAATTGAAGCAATCTCAATAAATTAGAAGTATGTCTGTCTCATATCGTAGGGCAATAAACAAATTATTCAGAAAATTATTTTACTTGCCCTGATGATGGCATGTATCGTGCAAAAGCATTGCGCGACTTCAAATTTGGAATTATTTCCTCTTTGATATGACCTATTGTTTGTGTTATATAATCGGGAAAATAATCAATACACTTTTATGAAAGGGAATAAATAATGGCACACAAAATTGGTAAAGGAGTTTTAACAGCGTTTGCAGCAGTGGCGATTTTGCTTGTATCGAGCCCACTGGTTTTTGCCGCAGCAGAAACAATACCTGCGGGTGAATCTTACATCAAAGTTATATTTGCTTTTGGCGCAATGCTGGGAGCAGGCCTCGCAATTGGTCTGGGAGCAATCGGCGCGGGTGCCGGTATTGGTAATGCAGCAAATGGCGCCTGCCAGGCGGTGGGAAGAAATCCTGGGGTTCAGGGAAAAATCATGACCGTTATGCTCGTCGGCATGGCCATGGCTGAGTCCGTAGCTATTTACGCCTTGGTCGTTGCTCTCGTACTGCTCTATGCTAACCCCTACATGCGTTTCTTTTTGGGTTAACACTTAATATACGTTAACTACAAAATTAACCTAGGTCAGGGGGAAAATAGTAATGGCAGAAACTAAGAAAAAAAAGCAGTTTTTTACTGTAGGAGGCGTGTTCTTCCTGCTTATAGTAATCCCCTTATCATTAATGGCTTTATTAATAGCCAACGGCATGTTTAAGTTGGGTTATACTATAAAGGAGAGAGCAAATACTGTCCTCGATCAAAAATCACAGGAAGAAATAAAGGTGCGTGCCATTAACACAGCCGAAGAAGTTGCTAACTTTCTCAATGAAAGGAAAAAAGATGTTCTCACGGCAACAATTCTTCCTGCTAACGACATCGCTTATAAACAATACCTGAAAAACAACAACAAAAATATCTGGATAAGGGAAGAAGGTAAAATCAAACAGGTTTCCCTACCCCTTTATACCGATATGACACTCATTGATAAAAAGGGTAAAGAGGTAATTAAAATTGCCAATGGGCAGACCTTACCGGCAGATAAATTAAGCAATATCAGCAATCCTGCCAACACCACTTATACGGTGGAAGATTATTTTGCCAAAACCAAAGACCTCAATAATGGTGAAGTTTACGTTTCGCCGGTTACCGGTTGGTACGTGACCAAGCCTGAATTTGAAAAAGGGAAGGTTTTTTCCGGAGTTATTCGTTTAGCCACACCGGTCTTTGGTAAAGAAGGATTTGCTGGAATTATTGTTTTAACTCTGGATTACCGCCATCTGGCTAAATTCACCAATCACATTATTCCTACTCAAGCGGATCAGGTATTTAAAGCCGATACATCTTCCGGCAATTATGCCTACATGCTGGATAATCGCGGATTTATGATTGTTCATCCCAATGATTATCATATTGAGGGATTGGCGAAAGATGGAACCGCGGTGCCACCTCTGGCGGAAAAGACTGCTGCGGATCTGATCAAAAAAGGGCAGGAAGTCTTTAATTTCAATCAAATGGGCTATATTGATCCCAATCTGCCGATCATCGCTAAAGACGCAGCGGCAGGAAACGCCGGAACCAAGTCTTATAAATTCGGTGGTCACACAGTATTTATGACTTATGCCCCGATTAAATTTTATGCGACAAGCTATCCCGCCCCCGCCGGATTCGGCTGGATCGGAATGCGTATCGATGTAGAAAAATATAATGAGGCCGCTATTAAAGCTTCGAAAAACATTGATAAGGAAGCAAAAGCTTGGACGGCAACAATCATTTTTATTCTCATCGCCTCGATGATTATTCTCTTTTTCATTATGTGGTTGCTTGTGCGCGGTATCAACCGGTCGCTACAGGCGGAAATACCGGAAGGTTCGCATTCGCCGACCTTCGACGATGACGATGATGACGACAAATAATTAACAAAAAAGGCCGAATTTAATTCGGCCTTTTTTTACTTCTAAAATTACAAAATCGGTTACTTCAAAAAGCATGTCTTTAGTATTTATCCATATGAAATAATTGACAATACATATCTGATATTTTCATTTGACAGAGCCTATCAAAACTGATAGATACGCGCCAACTTAGAAGACTGAAATTTTGTAATTGTTCCCCCAGGAGGATTTAATGAAAGACAATAAGTTGATCTTATGGTTTGATACAATCGAGCTTGCCGATCTTGCTCAAGTCGGCGGCAAAAATGCTTCTCTCGGCGAAATGAGGAAAGAACTGATTTCTCAAGGCGTTAACATTCCTGATGGTTTTGCCATTACGGCGTATGCCTACCGTCACCTTTTAACACAATCCGGCATTACCGCTGAAATTACGAAACTTCTTTCTGATGTGAATACTCATGACATTAAAAACCTGTCGGAACGTGGCAAGAAAATCCGCTCACTCATTTACAATGCCAAGATTCCCGATGATCTGCAGAAAGAAATTATAATATCTTACAAAAAGCTTTGTGATGAATATGGTCCGAATACCGATGTTGCCGTCCGCAGTTCTGCTACTGCGGAGGATCTTCCTAATGCCAGTTTTGCCGGACAGCAGGAAACCTTCCTCAACATCCGCGGCGAAGATCTTTTGATTGATGCCTGTAAAAAATGTTTTGCCTCGCTGTATACCGACCGGGCTATTTCTTACCGTGTGGATAAAGGATTCGATCACCTTTCTGTTGCCCTTTCCATCGGCGTGCAGAAGATGGTGCGTTCCGACTTGGCATCTTCGGGGGTTATTTTCTCCATCGATACCGAAACCGGGTTTAAAGATGCTATTCTGATTACCGGCGCTTACGGTCTGGGCGAAACTGTTGTTCAGGGAACTGTAAACCCCGATGAATTCTATGTCTTCAAGCCTACTTTAAAAACCGGCTTCCGTCCTATCATTCAGAGAAAACTGGGAACCAAAGAAATTAAAATGATTTATGCCTCCGAGACGGACAGTGAATCAACAGTGGTCAATCCAGTACCCCTGGAAGACCGCAATCGTTTTTGCTTAAATGATGATGAAATACTTACACTGGCCAAGTGGACGACGATTATTGAAGATCATTATTCACAAAAAGCCGGCTACTTCAAACCCATGGATATTGAATGGGGGAAAGATGGTAAAACCGGCGAACTCTTCATTTTGCAAGCTCGACCGGAAACAGTGCAGTCGCAAAAAGATATCAACGTTCTGGAAAGCTACGTGCTGCTGGATAAAAAAGAACCTATTGTCAAAGGCACAAGTGTCGGTTCTAAAATAGGCGCAGGACCGGTACATGTCATAGAATCCGTAAATGATATTAGAAGATTCCGCAAAGGTGAGATACTTGTTTCCGATATGACCGATCCCGACTGGGAACCGATTATGAAAATTGCTTCAGCTATCGTTACCAACAAAGGCGGGCGTACATGCCACGCCGCCATTGTCAGCCGCGAATTAGGTGTACCCTGCATCGTCGGCACGGGCAACGGCACTGCGATACTGGAAAACATTCCCGAAGCCACGGTTTCCTGTGCAGAAGGCGAAGTAGGCAATGTTTACAGCGGTATTTTGAAATATGATATTCACAAGATAAATGTCCAGGAAACAGAGCGCCCCAGGACTAAAATCATGATGAACGTGGGCAATCCCGATAATGCTTTCACACTGTCCTCGATACCCAATGACGGCATAGGGCTGGCACGTCTGGAGTTTATTATTACTCACTTCATCGCTATTCATCCGATGGCGTTAATTCATCCCGAGAAAGTTACTGATGAGAATGTCCGTAAAGATATTGACCGGCTTACTCAGGGATATACAAACAAAAGCGACTTTTTTGTGGACAAACTGGCGCAGGGCGTGGCCAAAATCGCCGCCGCTTTTTATCCCAATGACGTTATAGTACGCATGAGCGATTTCAAGAGTAACGAGTATGCAGGCTTGATGGGCGGTTCCTTCTTTGAACTGGAAGAAGAAAACCCGATGATCGGTTTCCGCGGAGCGTCGCGTTATTATGATCCACGCTACCGAGAGGCCTTCTCCCTGGAATGCGCGGCAATGTTGAAAGTACGTGACGAAATGGGGCTTACCAACGTAAAACTCATGATTCCTTTCTGCCGGACAATCGCCGAAGGCAAGAATGTTATTGAACTGATGGCGGCAAAAGGGCTGGTGCAGGCAAAAAACGACCTGGAAATTTACATGATGGTGGAAATCCCCAGCAATGTTGTTCTCATCAAGGAATTCGGCAAAATATTCGATGGCTTCTCCATCGGCTCGAATGATCTCACTCAGCTCACTCTCGGCTTGGATAGAGACTCCGCTCAGATTTCTCACATCTTCGACGAAAGAAACGCCGCTGTGGAAGAGCTTATCCGTCAGGCCATTACTGAAGCTAATAAAATGGGCAAGAAAATCGGAATTTGCGGTCAGGCGCCGAGTGATTATCCTGAATTTGCCAGATTTCTGGTGGAATGCGGCATAAGCAGCATATCGCTTAATTCGGATACAGTAATCAAAACGACTATAGATATATTAAAAACGGAACAGGATTTAGGTATAAAGAAATAATCCTTATTTCCAAAACGAAAAAACGCCCTCTGCGGAATTTTCTGCAGAGGGCGTTTTTTGTTTTAATCAAAGGACGAAAAGAAGAGCATAAGCCGGGTTTTGTCCCGCGTTTTAGTTACCCGCAACGCGGTGATGATCATTCATCTGGGACAGCAGTTGCCTGCCGCCTCAAGCGACACTACCCGAGAACATCAGGCGGGCCGCCCTTAAACGTTCTCCTATTTGGTCTTGCTCCGAATGGGGTTTACCATGCCTTTTCTGTCACCAGAAAAGCGGTGAGCTCTTACCTCGCCATTTCACCCTTACCCGGGATTTCGCCCGGGCGGTATATTTTCTGTGGCACTTTCCCTGGGGTCACCCCCGGTCGCCGTTAGCGACCATCCTGCCCTGCGGAGCCCGGACTTTCCTCCGGCAGATAAATTCCGCCAGCGATCATCTGATCTTCTCTCGCCTTAATTAAAGCCTACACTCAATTGATTTTTCTTTCAAGCTATGTTCAACAGTACTTCCTGAATTGCCGGAGTAATCATCATCCTTAGCGACCTTCCGACTCCACCTCATGGAGAGCCAGATCCTGATAAGCGTGGAAGAATCTTCGGCAAAAGGTGTCCAGGCGCCGGCAGACGTCGATGGTGGCGTCGTCCATCTGAAAGAGATGGGGATGGGCGGTCAGCACTTTGATTTCTTCCGACAACTCATTGATCAGGGATTCATTGAGACCTTGGAGGATGTTTCCAACAAATTCCGACGGTTCGTACCAGGTGGCAACCTGCTGCAGATCCCGATGTATCTGCGTCAACAAGACATTACGGGGACCTTCCCACAGCTCGTTGATGGCCGAATCCCGATAAAGACGAGGCAGGGCGGAAAAGTCTTCCATGACTCCGTGGCCGCCGAAGAGCGACATGGCTTCGCGAATAACGTCAGTGCAGTCCCAGGAGGCTGTTATCTTTTGCAGCATGATAAGTTCCCGGATGTTGAAACGATTCTTGCGAACCGGCAGCGGTTCATCGCTCGCCAGGCCTCCTTTCAGCCCGTCTTCGAGGTTCAGAAAATCACTGTACAGCTTGAAGGCGCCGGCGGTTGTCCTGCGGGCGGAATGATCAATGCGGTCAAGTTGTACTGCTACAAGAGGAAACTGGTCTAACTGGAGGTTGAAGGCTTGCCGGAAGGCGGTATATTTTTTGGCTTCGCGCACAGACCGGGTCATAAAGGCGGCGGCGGAGAGTCCTACCGTCAAACGTGAGTATGTCAACACAATGCCGACAACATTGGCGACGCCCCTCTCCAGAGGACCCACCGGGTAGGCAACTGCGCCGTTGAAAGTCAGTTCACCCGTGGTCAGTTCACTCGTCCCCAGCTTCCACTTGATCCGGTCAATGGTGTAGCCGTTTCTTATTTCTTTTTCTTTATCACCCGGCAGCCAGGAGGGCAGAACAAACAGGGCAACCTTTTCCGACCCTGCAGGTTTAGCCGTTACCACGGCATAATCGGCATGTGTAGCGGAACAGAAGAATTTGGTTCCATACAGTTTCCAGACACCACCTTCGTTTTCGGCCTCCAGAACATTCGCCGGCACGTCTGATCCCCCCTGAATTTCCGAGAGGTACTGTGCGCCGATAGCGTATTCGCCGTCAATGCCTTCCTTGCAATGCCGGAGGATCTGTTTTATTTCCGGGGTATCGGCATATTTACTGAGGAGCATGACAAGACCCTCGGTGCAGGTTAGAGGACAGGCTATGCAAGCCTCTCCGTTCTGATAGATCAGGAACATCTTGACGAGCTTCACCCAGGGCGGCGTCTTATCCGCAAAGATGGCCTCGGAAAAGATCTCCTTTCCCAAAATCTCCGTATCTTGAGGACGGCAGATCCGATCGATACGGTTGTGGTGACCGTCATAATGGAGCATGAAAGGCCGATGTTCCGGACGGGCAATCCGATCGGCCATGTCCCGCCAACGGAAAGATGCTTTTTCCGAAACAGCTCGTGCTTCGGCATCGACTTTTTCCCAACCCGGACCGGTATAATAGCGCACCACCTTCTGGATAAAGGGATCATCAAGGTAGTAATCAACGCCTTGACGCCATGCCAGGAATTCATTGAAATTATAGAGATTATTTTTATCTGCAACCGACATATATACCTCATAAAAGAGCTTGTTTTACTTATGAGTGTCTATCGCCAGATTAGCCAGCCGATCGGCCTGGGCATTGTGGCAGCGCAAAACATGTTTGACCTCAACGGAGTCAAAAGAGGAAAGCAGGCTACGGACATCCTGCATTAGAACTTTTAAATTTTCATTTTTGACCCGGTAGGAACCATTGATCTGGCGGGCGAGAAGTTCCGAATCCATATAAACATCCAGCTTTTTATAGCCTTCCGCCAGCGCTCCTCTCAAACCTAAAATGAGTGCTTTATATTCGGCAATATTATTGGTGCAGTGTCCGAGATATTCTTTACCTTCCCAGATCACATTCCCTGCGCCATCGGTGATTACAGCTCCTGCACCGCCCTCTCCGGGATTACCACGGCAGGCGCCGTCACTATAGAGCCGGTAGTTTTGCTTTTCCATAAAATTTAGGCAGACTTTTCCCTGTTTTCAAAATACATGATCCGATGGCAATTGGGACAGGCAATGAGTTCTGATGTTTTTTGCAGTTCATTATAAAGCTGCGGTGGAATATTCATATGGCAACCATTACAGACTGCTTTCCAGACCGAAATAACACCGATGCCGTTGCTGCTTTTTTTAATCTTTTCGTATCTATTCAGAAGATCAGCAGGAACTTTACCCTGCAATTCAATACGTTTTTGCTCCCAACTTATAAAATCAGCATCTATAGAATTCAAATCATCTTCAATCTGCTTCTTTTCTTCCTCATGCTTTTTTCTATATCCATCTAAAATTGCCTGATCCTTTTTCGCCAGGATAGATAATTTCTCCAATTCATCCAACATCGAAATGATTTCCGTTTCTACATCACCGCGCATAACTTCAGCGGTTTCGTTTTCCTTAAGCATGGCCTGATATTCTTTGTTGTTCTTGACTTCCAGAAGCCTTTCCTTGGTTTTGATCATTCCCTCATTTATTTTTTTTATCTTATTCTCACATTCGACGTGACGCGCCTTGACCTCATCATATTTTCTTTTGCTCTGTTCGATTTCTTTCTGAAAAGTGCGAAATGCCTCATCGAGTTTATCTATCTTCTCCGGCAGGGTTTTCTTCTTACCCATAATCCTCACTAAGTGAGAATCGCATTCCTGAAGCGCTACTAATAACAATAATTGCTCTTTCAACAATTTTCTCCTTCTTTTTTATTTATACCATGTTGCATTCAAAATGATAACGAGGCGGCAAGGAGGAGGCGACGACGCGTATTGTACATACGCTGAGGAAGCCGACGACGCCGCCAACAAAGTTAGCGTTTGAATGCGACTTGGTATCAGGATAAAAAAAATGCACCTTTTTATGGGTGCATTTTTAAACAAACAGTTTCTTCGCTGTGTTATCTGTGCCATGGGCAGATGTCATTTGTTGACTCTCCCTGGCAACCATCGCAATAGCTGATGGGCACTCATTCTTCCGGAAAATATATTTCATTTTTTTAATCATTTTTTCTTCTTAGGGGCCGTTACGAAATAACCATTACATTTCTAACCATTTTATTACGGCCCCTTATGCCGGTTACTATATTACAATGTTACAGTCTTGTCATAACCTGAAGGTCACAAGACCCGCAGGTGTGGTTATTGTTGAACAACGGCTTTTTATTTGTTTTGGTGGGCCCACCTGGAATCGAACCAGGGACCTACCGGTTATGAGCCGGTGGCTCTACCAATTGAGCTATAGGCCCTGCCATGTCCACAACTAACTTGCATCAGGGGTTGTTTTGATATACCCAAACCAATTGTTTGTCAACACTATTTTACCGCCCGTTTCTTCGCTGTTTTCTTCGTCTTTTTTACTTCCTTTACATCATCAACCTCAGGCTCCGGCGACAATGCTTCCATTAATCCGGTGGGCACACTACTCTCATCTTCATCCTGATAACCTGATCTGTCGCTGATACCAAAGCGCATCCGCAATACCTTTTCTTCTCGCGGAGTCAGTGTGGTCAGTATCTTTCGCGTTTGATCAGCCAGATCCATGTTGATTGTAGCTTCCGAGGGAGACATTATTTTCTTGTCTTCGATAAAATCGCCCAGATGGCTGTCTTCTTCTTCGCCAATCGGTGTTTCCAGAGAAATAGGCTCCTTGGCAATTTTTAACACCTTGCGAACCTTCTCCAGTGGATATTCCATCTTATTGGCGATTTCTTCCGGGGTTGGTTCACGTCCCAGTTCCTGCACCAGATATCGTGATGTCCGGATCAATTTATTGATTGTCTCAATCATATGAACAGGAATTCTAATTGTTCGTGCCTGATCGGCAATCGCCCGGGTGATTGCCTGCCTGATCCACCAAGTCGCATAAGTCGAAAATTTGTAACCACGCTGATACTCAAATTTATCGACAGCCTTCATCAAGCCGATATTCCCTTCCTGAATTAAATCCAGGAACTGTAAACCACGATTGGTGTATTTTTTTGCAATGCTTACCACCAAACGCAAGTTTGCTTCCACAAGCTTTCTTTTAGCTATTTCCGCTTTGCCCTCTCCGTCTTCAATGGAATCGACAATTGTTTTCAGAGCAACTGGGGGAATGCCCACTTCCCGGGCAATATGTTTTATCTTCTTTTGCGCATCGTTAACAACTGTTTGACTTTTCTTCAGCAACTCAATGGAAACATGTGCTTCTTTCGCTGCACGCTTTTCGTCCTGTTTGGATTTTTTCATTTTTGCCCATGTTTTTTCCAACTGGGCCAGCGTTAAACCCGTTTCTTTCTTATATTGCAAAATGGCTTTTTCCGCTTTTTCTATTTCATCAGCATGATAACGTAAACGGGCGACAAAACGATGAATTTGCTTTTTACTGAAACGAATCTTCCGGCAAAGGGTGATAATATTCTTTGTATTTTTTTCCATCTCGGCCGTTAACAATTCGCGTTGCTTAGGGCGCATCGTCTTAGATTTAAGCTTCTCATGCAATATTTTATTGCGGTCATCAAAAAGCTTGATCCTGCCGATGAGTTTTAAAACTCTTTCCCTGTGTTCATCTTCCTCCACAAATCCTTCTTCATCCTCAACATTATCGACGACATTCTTAACTCTAATTTCTCCGGAAACTAATTTATTGCCGATATTGAGAACTTCGTTAATGGAAACGGAAAGCCGGAAAATCGCCGACATCGTTTCACGGGCGCCTTCTTCTATCCTCTTGGCAATTTCCACTTCCCCTTCCCTGCTTAAAAGTGAGACCATACCCATTTCACGCAAATACATTTTCACCGGATCGCCGGTTTTACCTGTCCCGGGAGTCAAAGCTAACGTTTCCGAAAATTTTACGGGCGTAATATCTTCCGGCGTTTTCTTCATAACCAGTTTTTCGCCCTGCTCAATATCAATAATATCTATGTTTTTTTCTCCGAAAAGCATGATGATATCATCGATCTGGTCGGAAGAAGTTACATCAGGTGGCAACATATCATTGACATCATCATATGTTAGAAAGCCCTTCTCTTCGCCCAATGAAATTAACTTCTTAAATTCGTCTGATTGTATCTCTTTAGCCATTCGGTATCTCCCAAATAATTTATTAGGAGCCGTTACGAAATAATCTGCTCTTTTTCTCTATTTCGTTTCGGCTCCTTATGCCGTCTTGCCACCCTTCAGTGGTGGTTTGCTATGATTTTATGACAAGGTCTTGCCACCCGCATGGGTGGTTGTTTTTGAACAACGGCTTAACTAAACCCCATTAGTGTAATTCTCTTTCGGCAATAAGCAACTTTTCTTTTTCCTGCACCAGCAAATTCAAAAGTTCCTGATTCCCTTTTTCCTGTGCCTGGGCCAATTTAAGCTTGATCTGGCGGTGCTGATCTTTGTACCATTTCTTCTTGATCTGCCGTATATTATCGATAAAAATCTTCTCTAACATCACATCATCAGCCGGTAACGCTTCCATCATTAACCGAAATATTTTTTCGCGCAACGGTGCCTCTTCATCTGTGGAAAGAATTATACCCAGATCAACAAAACCCAGCAGTTTGTAAGTCTCGATAATTTTATTCCCCAATTCTTTCAACTGCGGCTGCAGAAAAAAATCTAAAATATTTTCCTTTGCCACCTGATCAGTTTTTTGCGGGTACTCCAGCAGAAGCTGAAGCAAATGCAGTTCCACCACATCATTACTAATATTAAATGGTAGTTTTTCTCTCCCTGCTTTTGGTTTATTGGAAGATGTCTCCTTATAAACCTCATTTCCCAGCAATTTTTGATCAACACCAGTTTTTTCCGCTATACGTTTAATAAACAGGTCTTTTTCCGTTTTATCACTGATTTTATTAATGAATTCCATAGCTGTTTTAAGCATTTCCCGTTTATCTTCAAAGGTTTTACCGTTGCCTAAAACATTTTCAATATAATAATCACTCAGTGGCTGAGCATTGGCGATCAACTCTGTAAGATTTTCCTTACCGAATTTTCTCACATAATCATCGGGATCAAGACCTCCCGGCAAAACAAGTGCCCGCGCCCGCATATTCATAGCCAGAAAAAGCTCCAGGCTGCGGTCCAGTGCTTTTCGGCCTGCTTCATCCGGATCAAAAAGCGCCACAACTTCTGATGTATAACGGCGCAATAATTCGAGATGTTCTCGAGTCAGAGCCGTACCCAGAGACGCAACAACATTGCCAATACCTGCATTCCATAGAGAAATCAAATCAAAATAGCCTTCAACGATAAGAGCGAAACCTTTTTTGCGGATTTCCTCTTTAGTCTTATTCAGGCCATATAAATTTTTGCCTTTAATGTAAATGGGCGACTCCGGGGAATTCAGATACTTCGGCTCACCCTTATCCAGAATTCTGCCGCCAAACGCCACGATCTCGCCGGATACATTTTCAATGGGGAAAATCAGCCGTCCGCGAAAGCGGTCATAAAAACTGCCTTCTTTGCCGGCAATGACCAACCCTGCCTGTTCGGCCATTTTCAAAGACAGGCCGCTTCCTTCAATGTGATCGGACAGGGAACGCCAGGAGTCCTGCGCAAAGCCCAGTCGGAATTGTTTTACCGTCTCTTGTGTGATCCCCCGTGAATTTAAATAGTCCTGAGCAATTTTACCTGATGGGGAATATAAATTACGCGCGTATTGCTGGGCTGCTCTTAAATTTAAATCAGCAATACTTTCCCGTAAAGAATTGTCTTGGCGTCCTTCTTTAGTGACAAACTGCGACGGCAAAACGATGCCTGTTTTTTCCGCCAGTTCTTTTATTGCTTCAGGAAATGTCTTATTGGCAATCTTCATCAGGAAGGTGATAACATTGCCGCCCTCTCCGCAGCCAAAACAATAGAATATCTGTTTTTCGCGGTTAACTGTAAAAGAAGGCGTCTTTTCCTGATGAAAAGGGCACAGTCCTAGATAATTCCTTCCGGCTTTTTTCAAAGTCAGATATTCGGCCGCGAGCTCGACAATGTCTACCCTGCTTTTGATTTCTTCGATCTTACTGTTATCAAAACGCACTTAAGTATTATTACCCGCTCTGGAATTAATCTATCTATGTTTTTCACCGGGGGAAAAACAAATACTCAGGACAACAGCTCTTTAACTTTGTCACCCACCGCTTTACCGTCTGCCTTGCCGGTCAATTGCGGCATCAGCACTTTCATCACTTTGCCCATATCTTTAATGGATACGGCACCGCTTTCCATAATCGCCTTCTTGATTATGGCTTCCACCTCTTCGTCCGTCATTTGAGCGGGCATGAATTCCTGTACAACTTTTAATTCAGCTGTTTCCTTTTCCACAAGGTCAATTCTGCCGCCTTTGGCAAACTGCTCGATGGAATCTTTCCTTTGCTTGACTATACCGGAGAGTATCTGCAAAGTTTCCGTTTCATTCAGCGGCCGCATTAAATCAATTTCCTTATTATGCACCGCTGTTTTTAACATTCGGATTGCCGAAAGCCGGATTTTGTCTTTAGCTTTGGCAGCGGCTACCATTTCTACATTTATTTTTACATTTATATCCATAATCTTCACCCTCTAAGAATTCCTAAGCCGTTGTTCAAAAACAACCACCCATGCGGGTCTTGTGACCTCGCGTGACCTTCAGGTTATCAGGTTATGGCAAGACCTGATCAAAACATTATTACAAACGGCATAAGGATCCGTAACGAAATGTTTATTTCGTAACGGTTCCTAACCTAATTGATCCTGCAACTTCCTGCCGCCAAGAATATGCATATGCAAATGAAAAACCACCTGCCCTCCTTCGGCATTGCAATTAATTACAGTGCGAAAACCTTTTTGGGCAATTCCTTTGATTTGCGCAATTTTCCGGGCAGCAGAAATCAGATCACCGGCAACAGTAATGTCCTGGGAATCTACATCCAAAAGTGTCGATAAATGTCTTTTGGGAATTAGAATAACATGTACCGGAGCCATCGGATGAATATCATCGAAGGCTAAAACTCTGTCGTCTTCGTAAACTTTTGTGCAGGATATCTCTCCTTTGGCAATTTTACAAAACAGGCAATCAGACATAATCATCACCTCCCCAATGCCACCGATTAATCAACCACCTCGCGAGCGAGCTTGCGAGGCATGAAATGAACGTCATTATATCGCGAGCGAGCTCACGAGAATTAACGCTCGTCCCCAAGTGAGCGGGATGAAACATTCTTGCTTTTATTAATCGCTTCTTCCAGAGAAATCGCTCCGGTATAGAGCGCACGACCGATGATAACGCCGTAAATAGAACAATCTTTAATTGCGAGAAGTTTTTCTATGTCAGCAATTGCCGCAACCCCGCCGGATGCAATAACCGGTATGTTCACTTCTTTTGCCAATTCGCCTGTGGCTTCAATATTCACGCCGGTTTGCATGCCGTCGCGTTTGATGTCAGTGTAAACAATTGCTTTAAGGCCGCAGTTTTCATAACGCTTCGCCAGATCAATAGCAGTCGCTTCAGTTCTTTGAGTCCAGCCGCGAATCGCCACTTTACCTTCGAGAGCATCAATCCCCAGTATTATTCTCCCCGGATAATCTCTACCTGCAATCCTGACAAATTGTTCGTCCTTAAGGGCAGCTGTACCCAAAATGACACTCGCAATACCAAGATTTAAATAATAGTCAATGGTCTCCCGGTTTCTGATGCCACCACCTACCTGAATCGGAATTTGCACTTTTCTGCTTATTTCCAAAATCTTCCCGGCATTACGGGGTACTCCGGCCACGGAACCATCAAGATCAACTATATGAATCAATTGGGCGCCTTTTTGCGCCCAGAGGAGTGCCATATCGACCGGATCATCTGCATAGACAGTCACTCGGTCAAAATCACCCTGGGCTAAGCGTACGCACTTGCCATCTTTTATGTCAATAGCTGGAATAATGATCAAAAAAACTCTCCCCAATTGAAGTTCAGTGCGGAATGCCTCTTGAACGGCAATTCCGCAAGAGGAAAAAATATTGTCTGCAATGTAATATTCTAGTGCTCGGCTCCGGAAAATGTTTTAAAAGCCTGATTCATACCCTGTTTTGTCAATTCGCGGGCAGTTAGCCATTTACCGTGTCCTTTATAAAAAGAAGCTATTTGAAAAACATCTTCCATTAATGATTTCTGGGTCTTATCAAAAACACCCCGCCAGACTATACTGCCATCCCTGGGATTGATAAAATTGATTTCAAAAGCTACCGAAGCTGCTTTTTCCACTGAATAATCATAACCGATTCTTTCTACATAACGGAAAACATAACCCACAGCTACTAAATCGGCATCCAATTCCGCACCCGTCTTTTTAACAATTTCCAATAACGGCATCTTTAGCGATTCGGCACTAATACGTTTATAAATGGCCTCTACTTTTTCCTGTGGAATTATTTCTATTTCCTTAAAATCTTTCAATTTTTCCAACAATAATTCTTCAACAACCCCTTCTCCGCCTTTTGCAATTTTTCCTCCAAAGTAGACTGCGCCGCAAAGCGGGCAGACAGCATTACCTGCTTCTGCTTTTGGCAGCACTGCTTGTGATGGAATTATTGCCATTCGTACCGGAGGCTTGGTTTTATCAACTGCTTTTTCCGCGCTATAAGAAGCAAATACCGGGATCAAGAGCAAAACCAACACCAAAACTGCAAGAAAACCATTCTTTTTCCGGAAAGGATTATGCAAGATATTGACCTTCCTTTTCTTAGAGGCTCCCCTTCGTTGAAAGCACTCCGTTGATTTTTTTATCGACAGTTACGGCATCTCTCAAAGCACGGGCAAATGCTTTAAACACCGCTTCAATGATATGGTGACTGTTGCTCCCATACGCCAGATTGATATGCAATGTTATACCACTATGGTCGGTAAAAGCCTTAAAAAATTCTTTAACCAGCGCCGGATCAAAACCGCCGATTTTCCGTCGTTCGAACTTAACTCTGTAAATCAAATATGGTCTGCCGGAAATATCGAGATCCACGCGGCATAAACATTCATCCATCGGCACAGAAGCCGCTCCATACCGGTTGATGCCTATTTTTTTCCCCAGAGCCTGGCCTACAGCCATGCCCAGACAAATACCCAGGTCTTCCACCAGATGGTGATCATCAATTTGTGTATCGCCCTTGCTGTGGACTATAAGTTTCAGAAAGCCATGCCGGGCAACAAGCTCGAGCATATGGTCTAAAAACGGAATTGATGTGGCAATCTTGCTTGCTGCGGTATTATCTAAATCAATTTCGAGCGCGATGTCAGTTTCTGTTGTTTTACGGACGATCTTTGCTTTTCTTGCCATAGTATGTCTCCCTTAATCAAATAACTTTGTTCAGGGGATATTCGATTATGCCTTGCGCACCTGCTTCTAAAAGCACCGGAATCAAATCCCGGACAATACCCGCATCGGCGATCGTCTCTACCGCTAACCATTCACCCGAAAATAAATTAGAGACGGTCGGCTCTTTGAGTGAAGGAAGCAGCGACATTACTCTTGCCAAATTTTCTTGGGAAACATTCATTTTCAGGCCAACTTTACCCATCGCCAGTAGAGAGCCCATGAGTAATGTTCGAATTTGTTCGATTTTTTTGCGCTTCCAGGAATCATTCCAGGCAGTTCGATTGGCAATCAACTGCGTATTTGTTTTCATTAAGTCGTGAATGATCCGTAATTTATTGGCGCGAATCGTAGAACCTGTTTCCGTTACTTCAACAACGGCATCAACAAGGCCCTCCACTACTTTAGCTTCCGTCGCTCCCCAGGAAAATTCAACATGAACATTAATGTTTCTTTCGGCAAAATATTTTTTTGTAAAATTAACCAGTTCGGTTGATATGCTCTTCCCTTCCATATCTTCAATTGATTTGTAAGGTGAATCATCGCGCACGACGAGCACCCAGCGCGCCTGACGCGTAGATACTTTGGAATAAACCAAATCCTGAACGGCAACAACATCAGATGAATTTTCCTGAATCCAGTCGATTCCGGTTAGTCCCATGTCTAAATGACCGTCTTCAACATAACGTGACATTTCCTGGGCTCGTACCAGCGAACAGGTTATTTCCGGATCGTCAATATCAGGGAAATAACTGCGGCTGTCATAAGAAATTCGCCAGCCGGCCCTTTTAAACAGATCTACCGTATTATTTTCCAAACTTCCTTTGGGAATACCTATTTTTAAAACATTCATTTATACACATCCTTGGGATCGAATATCTTTTTTCCAACGACAACGCAATCTCCGTCTTTCAGCTTCCGGTAAAAACATGATTTATATCCGGTGTGACAAGCGGCTTCTCCTAATTGCGAGACCAGCAACAAAATCGTGTCATCATCACAATCGATAAAGATATCTTTTACCAACTGGACATTGCCCGATGTTTCTCCTTTTAACCACAAAGAATTGCGAGACCTGCTCCAGTATGTAGCTTTACCTGTTTTTACAGTTGCTTCCCATGCCTGTTCATTCATGTAAGCCATCATAAGAACTTCTTTAGTATCAACATCTTGAGCAATAGCAGGAATAAGCCCGTCACCTTTGGCAAAATTCGGCTTGATCATTTTTTTCCTTATATATATGAATTTAGTTAAGCAATAACACTTAAATGATGAATTCTTTTAAATCAAGTAATATTTTCATTACTGCATCCTGATAACCATCTATTTCCAACTTGCCTAAACCCGTCTTTCATGATAAAAATTACCATCATTGTATCATCTTATTTTATAATTTATCTTCAGGCGGGGGTTGATTATGTCTTTATTAATTGGCGGAGTCATATTTTCTGTACTTGGATTGATCAGCCTGATCTTCTGGTGGGCAGATTTTATGATTATTATCCGGGGTGCGTTTCCGATCAGCCTGCTTTTAGGAGGTGCGCTGGCCGTCTATGTGGGAATTGATGAAATACAGGATAAAGTGCGTGAAGAAAGGCAAAGACAGGACGAAAAACTGGAAAAGGCGAAAGAGGAAATTGAAGTTGTAAAAGCCCAGGCTGAACGCTACAAAGAAGAACTGGAAAAATTAAAAGACATAAAGAATTAAGCCGTTATTTAATCCCGCTCACGCGGGACGAGTGTTAATTCTCCGCAACTTGCTACGACATAATGAGACCTTTGCACAACCAGGCCAATCCATCAATTGTCATACCGGCGCAGGCCGGTATCCAGTATTTTCGGGTATTTCTGGATTCCGATTTTCACCGGAATGACTGAAAAGGAAGTTGTGCAAAGCTCTCATAATGGCGTTCATTTCATACCTCGACAGCGAGCTCGCGAGGAGGTTGATCAATAAACAATAATTACTTAATTTTCCTGATATCTGCTTCTTTCCCAATTACAACAAGTACTTCTCCGTCTTTAACGACAAAATCGGCTTGCGGCACCATTTGGACATTATCAGAGATAACATCGCGCACGGCAATTACTTCTATATGGTATTTGGCGCGGAGTCCCAGTTCCCGAATTGTCTTTCCCAGAAAACTGTTCGGCGGCGCCATTTCCGAAATTATATAATCTTCGGAGAGCGGTATATAATCCATCATGTTCGGTGAAGTAAGGCTCTTAGCTATTTTTTTAGCAATCTCCATCTCGGGAATAATGACTTCTGTTGCCCCTACTTTTTCCAATATTAATTTATGTTCTTCATTTGGCGCTTTGACAATGATATTTTTTACTTTCTGTTGCCTCAAATGCAGCGTAATCAAAGTGCTGGCCGCCAGATCTTCACCAAAGGAAATTATGGCAATATCATCTTCATGAATGCCTATTTCTTCCATTACCTCTTTATCCGTGCCATCAGCCAGGACTGCCTTGCTGGAATAATCCCTTATTCTTTGAATAGCTTCCTTATTTTTATCAATGGCTACAACTTCAAACCCATTTTCAAACAAAGTACGGGCAATATGGTAACCAAATATTCCCAATCCTATTACGACGGCTCTCCTCATTGTGCCCTCCTTCTAATTAACCCACCATCACCGATTCTTCCGCATAAGTCAAACCTCTCCTCCTGGAAGAGTACCAGGCAAAAGCCAGCGTCAGCGGCCCAACCCGTCCGGCAAACATCATAAAGATTATGGCATATTTTTGAATATCATTGAGTTTGGGTGTCAAATTCATCGATAGTCCGACAGTCCCGAAAGCAGAAACAGTTTCAAATAAATACTCAACAAATTTATGCCGGCTGGCCAGAGGGGTCGTATCACCGCTGCTCGTCAGTAAAAGAACAGATGTGATGAGGCCGACACAAAAAGCAGAAGCAAATATTATATATATTGTTTTCTCCATTGTATCTTTTGGTATCGTACGATTGGCAATATTCACATTTTCATTACCGCGGATGCGATTAATAATCAGCAGCATCAGCAGTGTAAAGCTCGTGGTTTTAATGCCTCCTCCGGTAGAACCGGGTGAGGCTCCGATAAACATCAGGATCATAACGATAAGAAGTGTAGAGTTGGTCAGCGCTCCGATATCCACGGTATTGAAACCGGCCGTACGCGGCACGACCGCCTGAAAGAAAGAAGCAAGAATTGACGTCTTTAAATTCATCCCTTTTAAAACATTATTCATCTCCATAAAATAAAAACAGACGGTGCCCAGAAGAATCAAAAAAGCCGTTGTTGTCAGGACAATCTTGGTATGAATGGAAAGTCTCTTTTCCTGACCGCGCAATTTCGCCAGTACTTCATAGAGCACAATGAAGCCGATGCCTCCCAGAATAATCAAAACCATAATCGTTACGTTAACTAAAACATCGCTTTGATAGGCCATCAAATTATTTGTAAATAAAGAATAGCCGCAGTTATTAAAAGCGGAGACGGCATTATAGACGGCATGATAAAAGGCCAGCACCGGCGGAAAATCCTGGATGAAACGCAGAAACAAAAAAAATGTGCCGGAGGCTTCAATCACGAAGGAATAGAGCAGAACTTTTTTGACAATTATATAGAAATCACTCCTCGGTGTATGTAAAAAAGCAGACTGAGCTATTTCGCGTCCTTTAAAAGAAACGCCCCGCCCCATTAAAGCAAAAAGAACAATGGAAAAGGTAATGATTCCCAAACCACCTACCTGAAAAAGAATCAGTGTAATGATCTGGCCGGTTAAAGAAAGATCTTTGCTCAGGTCGATAGAAGCGAGGCCGGTGACACACACGGCTGATGCAGATGTAAATAACGCGTCAACAAAACTCAAACTCTTTTGATTTGTGGAAAAAGGAAGCCACAATAACAAAGTGCCTAATAAGATAAATGCGGCAAAACTGAAGACAAAAATTCTGGTCGGGGTAAGATGAGTTGAACTTCAGACCCCGTGTACAAAGGGGGCTTAGGGCATCATACGTGTAACAGTGCTTAAAGGACTTGGCATTCTTTTGATCGGTTTTATTGGATGCTGGAAATCAAAACTAAAAGTGTAATAAAAAC